>NZ_JARVSP010000004.1:0-73225 GCF_030209115.1 Pseudomonas sp. FR229a
ATGGGCGTAGATTACCGCCCTTTAGGAGTGTCCAGAATCATTAAGCCAGATCAGAGACACCTGACGACCTTCTGATGTGGGCGCACTACGCTTGCTCCCATGAAGGGTTTGTAATCGAATTTGATACTGAGTCTGCCTTCTTCAATCAGCGGCGCAGTCAAAAAGATGATTTCAGGCACCTCAAGCCGGTCCAATACTCGACTGTCAGACCCCCACTGACCTTCGATAATGGTGATATCACAGCGATGTTGACGAAAAGTGAGCATTGGTCCTACGAACGCGAATGGCGGATGATGGTCGACTTAAGCGACTCAACAAACACCCTATCTTTTCACGGCAAGACCTATCACCTCTTCGAATTCCCACCCTCTTGCATTACATCAGTGATACTGGGTGCTCGAATGCCCGAAGCGATCAGGGCGCGATTTCTTGAGTTGATCAAAGAAACTCCGACGCTTGCACATATCATTTGCTACCAAGCCTCAACCGATGACACCCTTTTCAAGCTGAACATCGGTCCCACGTGAAATCGGAGTAGCAGTCATCAACATGTATCCCTAGTTGTATCCCTAACTATGTGATTCGCCTGCAGGCCTCGATTTATATAGAGCGCACGAGTCTCCCTCGGGCACCAACACAGAGAAAAAGGTCTTGCGAAAGCAGGGCCTTTTTTTCGTCTGGAGGAAAGTGGGGCGTTGATTTTTTGCATGTGTGAGACGCCGAGGATTGCACTCAACGACGGCGTAATCCCCAGACGCTGAAAGAAGCAAGGTGCTGAGCAAATAGCGCTTGATGACCTTTGCCGGAATCGTTACCAACCGGCAGTAGACGGCAGGCCTACAAGATAGTAGCGTCGCGCCACCACTCTCAGTCATGTAAAGGATTACGTCATGCTTCTCTCTACCGTTCGGTGTGCTGCATTTGCCAGTTTGCTATCAACGCTCGTCGGGTGCTCCGCGGTAGGCGTGGTAAGCAGTTCGGACCCTCATCAAAAGCTGGCCGATGCCAATGCTTTGGTCGATCAGAATAGACCGTTGCCTGCAGAGCGGCTCATTGTCGAGACGCTGACGATCTGCCAGACCACGGCGGATCAGCTTTGCTTTGCCGATGCGTACCGAAGTTATGGTTTGTTTTTCATGTCGCCTACTTTGGGTGGTCAATGGGCGAATCATTACACCACCAACGGTTTTCTTGATCGCACAGCGACCTACAGTGCTCGCTATGAGAAGGCCAACGAGTACTTCGAAAAGTCACGGGCAATTTATGCGCAGGCCGGTAAATTCGATGTCGTGACCAATATCAATCTCAACCGTGGTTTCGCTTATGAGATGGCGGCGAACAAGCCGTCCGCTTGCAGTGCCTACAACGACAGCCTGGCGGCCAGCCATGAAAATCTTCGGCTACAACCGGGAGCCGTGATTCGAGTGCCGGAAAAATACGGCACGTTTGAGAATTACATCGCTTTGCAGAAGAAACGCGTGGGATGCGATAGCCAAGGCTGAGCCCATTAGCGAACAATCTTTCAGACCACCTTCAAGCGCGAGGAGCGGCGGAACACGCGCTCCAGCGCAGTGCCTGCCTGAACTGGTTCCAACGTCGTGAATCAAGGCGCGCTAACAACATGGATGTCGAGGTTGTGCCAGCCTGTGACGCCAGTTGCCGGATCGCTCGTTGCCCCCAATGCGATCACCACCCGTATAATCACGCCCGCACAACAGACCTCCACCGGCATTTTGCGTATTGGTTTGAAGCCCCCCCTTCTACGACAGACATCCCCATGGAAACCTCACTGGAAACCGTCGCCCTCTTCTCCCTCAAACTCGCCTACGAAGAAGAAGGCCTCAGCCCGATCCTGCGCGATGACATGGTCATGGGCGACTACCAAAAAGACGTTTTCGAATTGCTGGTGAAGCGCAGCGATGTCGAGTCCATTCAGTTCAAGCTGAACGAATGCCTGAACCTCGCGCTGGATGCGCTTGGCGGGGTCGAGAAGCCGTTGGGGCGGGAGTTGCGCAAGTTGTCGGCGGAGTTGGCTCAGGCGCGATCCGTGGAGCAACTGGGTCAGCCGCTCCTCGCGCTGAAGGGGTATTTGCGCGACATTCTTTGAGTGCCGCGCGGTGGGTTATTACAGCAGGTAGCTGGAGATGTATTTGGAGATCTCCACCATCGAGGCCTTGCCGGTGAATTCGAATTTCACTTTGCCCAGCGACGAAAAGTAGATCTCCAGTTCCGAATCCAGATCGAAGGTGCCCGAAGTTTCCACGGAGTAGGCGACGATGTTTTTGTAGGGCAGTGAGGTGAAATCCTTTTTGCTGCCGGTGATGCCCTGGACGTTAACGGCGATGATGCGTTTGTTGGTGAAGACCACGCCGTCACGCATGGCTTTGTAGGAATCGATGACTTGTTCTCCTTCCAGTAGTAGTGCGGTGACGCGCTCGGCGTACTCATCGTTCTGCTTGAGTTTGAAGAAGCCCTTGTTGTTGAAGTCGATCATCTGTCCATCCTCTGAGTAAAAAAACTCCCGGTAAAGCTTTGGCTCAGCGACGCGCCCTTAATGCGAAAGTGGCGCGATGCCAGTATTTTGTTATCTTGCGCCCAAATCTTTCGAGAGGCACTGGCGCCTACCCGATCAAAGCGTTTTTCTGGAGTGGATTGCAATGGATGGGTGGCTTTTTGTACTAGCTCTGGTCGTGACGTGGGTATGGGTCGTAGGCGAACGAGGTGATTGGAACCTGGTGACAGCCAACCTCGCCGGGTGTTTCGCTGGCTGGGTTGTCGGCTTGGTAGTGAAAGCGGTGTACGAGGGTTTCGTGGGCGGCACAAGCATGCAATCGTCGCCACACGTTGTGCGATCCCTGCTGATGGTGCTCAGCAGCCTTGGCGCGTTCGCCGGCGTTTGGATTTGGGTGGTGCACCGCAAACGCCCCACGAGCAAGTTGACACGCCATATCATTGGCGCTGCTTTTGGCATTTTTGCTGGTTTCGATACGCTGATGCTGCTCACTCGGTTCATTCCTTTGAGTGCCTGACAGGGCGGACCAACAGGTTTGCTATCGTGCAGCCCTGTTGGAATGATTCGTGTGTCATCTAAAGAATTTCAAGGTTTGAGGAAAAGGATCAAATGGAGTTTCTGTATTTCCTGTTGTTTTTGCTCGTCTGGGGCCTCATGTGGCGCTGGGTGATGAAAAACCGCGGCAGCTGGAATCTGTTCTTCGGCACGTTCGCCGGTGTTCTGGCCGGGTTCATCGTCGCCCTGGTGGTACTGTCGATCACCCTCGCCCTATTCCCTCTGGCGCCGCGCTCCCCTGTGGAACCAACGCAAAGCAACGAGGCTGAAATCTCCTCTTCTTCCCCCGCGCCCGTTACACAAACCGTGTCCAGGTTGATGCCGGTGATCGCCTCCACACCGGATACTTCCGACAACCTTGTCGACTATGTCGCCAGCGCACCTCAGAACGAGCCCTCTCCGCCCGAGTCCGCGCTGTTGCCGAACTACAGCGAACGCCTGCCCTCTTCGCTGCTCGAAAGGGATTTCAAGGACATCATGGGCAATGACTTTGTCGTGTCGCGCCGGCTGGCGGGCAGCAATGCGAATGCGGACAGATCGTTGATGGCGTTCATGATGTGCGACCCCTTCATCAAGCGCGCCATGCGTTTTGCAGCAGCGACTTCCATCGCAGGTGCCGAGAGCGCCAGCAGCCATCGGTTCAAAGATCAGACTTACAGCATTAACGGCACCCTGACCGCTCGCAACATGTTGGGCGACGATGTCCCCTATGCCTACGATTGTTCAGTTCAGCAAGTGGACGGCAGCAATCCTGACAAGGCCGCATGGCGACTGCTCGGCCTGAAGTTGAAAAAGGTCGACTCTTAAGACTCATTTAAGGGATCAAGGTGCCGGCTGCGCTATCATCGCCGGCCTGTGCGCCTTGAGCTTTACCCTGATGTTTTCAACACCCGATGACCTTACCTCGCTGCCTCCTGTACTGGCCGGCCCGCTGCTGCGACGGCTGGAGCCGACGCGCGTGGTGCTGTGGCTTGTGGGCTCGCGTGAACTGTCGCTGACCTTGCGCCTGCAGGGTGTAGGAGATATTCCGCTCGACTCGGAGAAATGCACGGTCATTGCCGTAGGCCGTCATGCCTTTGTGCATCTGATCGACGTTCAACTTGAAAGCGCCCTGCCCTGCGACACGTTTATCGATTACGACCTGCTGATTGATGACGCCATCGGCATGGCTGAATGGGCACCGCATCTGCTTTACGCCGGTGCCACCTGCGCGAACCTCGTGGTGCGTTCGCGGATCGACCAATTGCTCCACGGCTCCTGCCGCAAGCCGCATCATCCGGCAACCGATGGTTTGCTCTGCGTCGATCAACTGCTGGCCGACGAAACCGATGCGCAACAACGTCCGGCGCTGCTGATGATGAGCGGTGATCAGGTATATGCCGACGACGTCGCCGGGCCAATGCTGCGGGCGATTCATGCCTTGATCGAGCGTCTCGGTCTGTTCGATGAGCACCTTGACGGCGCCGTGGTCAGCGACAGCGCCAAGCTCTATCAACACCCGGCCAGCTATTACCACCGCGCGGATTTGTTACCGGCGCTGGAGAGCAACGAGACCTTGCGCGAGCGATTTTTCGGTGGCGCGCGTAAGCCGATTTTCACCAGCAGCAGCGCAGACAATCACCTGGTGACGTTTGCCGAAGTCATGGCGATGTACATGCTGGTGTGGTCGCCGACGCCGTGGTCGCTGATCAATCCGAGCGCGCCGACGCTGACGCCGGAACGCCTGAAGCGCTACAACCTTGAGCAGACGCGTATCGATGCGTTCAAGGCTGGCCTTGGCAACGTCGCGCGGGCGCTGGCGCATCTGCCGAGCCTGATGATTTTCGATGATCACGACATCACCGATGACTGGAATCTCTCCGCGCAGTGGGAGGAAACCGCCTACGGTCACCCGTTCTCCAAACGCATCATCGGCAACGCGCTGATCGCCTATATGTTGTGCCAGGGCTGGGGCAACAATCCGGATCCCTTCAAGGGCGTGCTGGAGCAGACCGCGCAACTGAGCGCCAGTGGCGATGACGGCTATCTGGACATGCCAGTGCAGGACGATCTGATTGATCAGTTACTGCGTTTTCAGCAGTGGCATTTCGTGTTGCCGAGCAATCCGGCACTGGTGGTGATCGACACGCGCACGCGGCGCTGGCGCAGCGAGATGGCCCTCAAGCAACCGTCGGGCCTGCTCGACTGGGAGGCCTTGAGCGAACTGCAACAGGAACTGCTCGATCACCCTTCGGCAATCATCGTGTCGCCGGCGCCGATCTTCGGCGTGAAGCTGATTGAAACCGTGCAGAAGGTGTTCAGCTGGTACGGTTATCCACTGCTGGTCGACGCGGAAAACTGGATGGCCCATCGCGGCGCGGCCCAGGTGATCCTGAACATTTTCCGACACTCGCGCACACCCGGGAACTACGTGGTGCTGTCCGGCGATGTGCATTATTCCTTCGTCTACGAAGTCCTGATTCGTCACCGCAAGGCCGGCCCACGGATCTGGCAGATCACCAGCAGCGGTATCAAGAACGAATTCCCTGCAACCCTGCTGGAATGGTTCGACCGCCTCAACCGCTGGCTCTACTCACCACGCTCGCCGTTGAACTGGTTCACCAAACGCCGGCTGATGCGCATCGTCCCGTATACCCCGGAACATGCCGAGGCCGGGGAACGGCTGTGGAATTCGGCGGGAATTGGACAGGTGTTTTTCAATGAACAGGGACAGCCGAGCGAGATTGTTCAGCACAACTCGAATGGGGCGGAGAAGACGAGGATGCTGGCGCCGGAGTTTGAAGATGCGCCGGATTGAAGCAGTAACCATTTCCTACATCGGCTAGGTCATGGGATGACGAAATAAGGGCTTCGCGACACTGAACAGGACGGAGGAGGATTACAACCTTCTCAGAAACGTCTCGAATATTACTGAGCGATACTGATTGCAGTCGCAGTCAGCCCTGCTGCGACACAACCACTGGTAGGTGTCGCCTTGTCATCCTGTACTCATTTCTGTACGTTCTCTGCAACCAGCGAGGACTTCAATATGCAAACCATCAACTACACCACCGCCCGTGCGCATTTGGCCGAGACGATGGACCGTGTCAATGAAGATCGTGCGCCGCTATTGGTCACTCGGCAGAAAGGTGAACCAGTAGTGATGATGTCTTTGGCCGAATACAACGCATTGGAAGAAACAGCGTATTTGCTTCGCTCCCCCGCCAACGCCGAACGGCTGATGAAATCCATCGGTGAGTTACGCGCCGGCAAAGCCAAAGTCAGGCAATTGATCGAAGAATGAAAATCGAGTTCACGCCCACAGGCTGGGAAGACTATTTGTGGTTTCAGCAAAACGACAAGGCTGGGCTCAAGCGCATCAATCTTCTGATCAAAGCAATCAAGCGCGAACCGTTTGAGGGTGTCGGTAAACCAGAGGCGCTCAAACATAATATGAGCGGCCTCTGGTCACGCCGAGTAACGGCCGAACATCGTCTGGTGTACAGGGTTGAGGACGGCGAAATCTGCGTCATCAGTTGCCGGTATCACTATTGAACCTGAGCTGAATCAGTCATCAGAGCCCGCCCAACCCCTCTGACAATCATCCCCACCTCGCGCTCATCAATTGTCAACGGCGGCAGCAACCTGATGGTCTTGCCACGAGTCACGTTGATCAACAACCCATGATCCCGTGCGGCGATCAGCGTCAGGTCGCGCACCGGTTGTTTCAGCTCGATACCGATCATCAGGCCCTGCCCACGAATCGCCAGCACGTTCGGGTTGTCTGCCAGTTCGGCGCGCAGGCGTTCCAATAACCGTACACCCTGCACCCGCGCATTCTCCAGCAGGCCTTGTTCTTCGATGATGTCCAGCACCGTGCAGCCGACCCGGCAGGCCAGTGGATTACCGCCGAAAGTGCTTCCGTGGCTGCCCGGGGTGAACAGGTCGGCCGCGCGGCCGCAGGCAAGGCAGGCGCCAATCGGCACGCCATTGCCGAGGCCTTTGGCCAGGGTCATGACGTCGGGAACGATGCCTTCATGCTGAAAGGCGAACCACTGCCCGGTGCGGCCGATGCCGGTCTGGATCTCATCGAGCATCAGCAGCCATGCGTGGCGATTGCACAGGTCGCGCAGGGCCTTGAGATAACCCGGCGGTGCGACTTGCACGCCGCTTTCGCCCTGGATCGGCTCGACCAGAATCGCCACGATGCGCGCGCCATGTTTGCGCTGTATTTGCTCCAGCGCCGCGAGATCACCGAACGGCACTTTGACGAAATCCCCCGGCAATTCGTTGAATCCCAGCCGCACTGCCGGGCCATCGCTGGCGGACAACGTGCCAAGCGTGCGGCCATGAAACGCGTTGGCCATGACCACCACCAGCGGCTGCTCGATGCCTTTGCGCCAGCCGTACAGACGTGCCAGTTTAAGTGCCGTCTCGTTCGCTTCGGCCCCGGAATTGTTGAAGAACGCGCGCTCCATGCCCGACAACGCCGTCAGCCGTTTAGCCAGTTGTTGCTGCCAATCGATGCTGTACAAGTTGGAGGTGTGCAACAGCAATCCCGCTTGCTCGCTGATCGCCGAGACAATGCGCGGATGCGAGTGGCCGACGTTGGTCACTGCCACACCGGCGACGGCGTCCAGGTATTCGCGCCCCGCCTGATCCCACAGGCGCGTGCCCAGGCCTTTGGTGAAACTCAGGGCCAGTGGTTGGTAGGTGTTCATCAGGGCGGCGGTCATGACGTGAAACTCCATTGCAGGTCGGTGTTTTTGCAGTATGGTTAGCCACCTGAGCTGGATAAACCCGGAATAACTTCAATCATTTAAAAGCTGAGCTTGATAATGGATCTGTTCCAGTCAATGGCCGTTTACGTCAAAGTGGTCGAAACGGGGAGCATGACGGCAGCCGCCGCAAAGTGCGAAATGTCGACGACGATGGTGGGCAATCATCTACGCGCGCTGGAGCAACGCCTCGGTGTGCAACTGTTGCAACGCACCACGCGGCGTCAGCGCCTGACCGAATTCGGCAGCGTCTATTATCAACGCTGCCTGGAAGTGCTTGGCCTGGTGGCGGACTCTGAACGCCTTGCCGAACAAGCATCGGATGAGCCGCGCGGCTTGCTGCGCATCACCGCGCCGCTGACCTTCGGCGTCGAACGACTGACCCCGGCCCTCAGCGAATATTCGTTGCTGTATCCGCAAGTGAAACTCGACGTGGTGCTGACCAACAGCCGCCCGGATCTGCTGGAAAACGGCCTCGATGTTGCGTTCCGCCTGGGCAATTTCGACCAGTCCAACCTGATCGCCCGCCCCCTGATCGACTACACCCTGACGGTCTGCGCCTCCCCCGAATACATCGCGCGACGCGGCATGCCGCACACGCCACAGGATTTGCAGCAACACGATTGCCTGTCCTTCGCCTACCCGGCCGGGGATGATTGGCAATCGGTGGAAAAACGCTGGCGTCTGAGCGGCCCGGAAGGCGAAGTCCTCATCGACGTCAGCGGGCCGATGCTGATCAACAGCTCCGCCGGACTGCATCAGGCGGCGCGCAACGGCATGGGCATCATGATGCTGCCCGATGCCTTGGTGGAGCAGGACTTGCGCGACGGCAAACTGGTCAGGGTGATGGCCGACTACCAACCACCGAGCCGACCGATGCATCTGCTGTATGCGCAGGATCGCTATCGACTGCCGAAGCTGAGACGGTTCGTCGAGTTTGCGATGCGTACGTGGGGGAAACCTGACGTCGGCCGGCCGTAATCATTCACGATGGACAATTACAAAGGACTGGTACCAACCATGAACGACGCCCTGACCGTGCGCGACTTGCATCCCGGCGAAACAGAGTCGGCGAGGCTGTTTCTCGACCAGCATGGCTGGGGCCATCGCACCGGTGATGCCGACTCTTTTGCTCGCTTGATTCACAATTCGCAGCGCACGGCTGTCGCGCTCGCGGGCGAGCAGATTGTGGGATTCGCTCGAGCGATTACCGATGAGGTCTCCAACGGCTATCTGTCGATGGTGGTGGTCGATGACCAGCATCGGCGTAAGGGAATTGGCCGGGCACTGGTGGAGCATGTGATGGGCAATGACCCCGCTATCACTTGGGTGCTACGCGCAGGACGCGAGGGCGCTGAAGCTTTTTTTGCCAGCCTGGGCTTCGAAAAGTCCGTGATTGCCATGGAACGTCCGCGCCGCAAATAGCGCGCAGTGGAAAAATCCCGACCGGCAGACCGTTGCTCCGTGACAACGCCGCCCCGCTCCCCTAAATTAGGCGGCCTGGAAAAGACCTCGTGCTTTCTCGCCTCAACTCAAGTTAAAAAGTAGTGAAATTTCAATGTCCGATTTCAACACCGCTGAATCCGTAGTCACCCAGTCGTCCAAAGCGGAATACGAAAACTCCATCAATCTTTCACAACACCTGCCTCAAGCCAAAATCATCAGCGAGATGGTCCTGGACGCGTTCCAGTCGACCCGCGAAAGCGACCAGATCCGCGAATTGCGTGCGGCTATCCGTCAGGCGCATGACAGCTTTGATGACGACAAGGCGTACGAGCTGATGGGTGAACTCAAGGCTCTGAAAGACGCTGAAGCCGCCGACCTCGCCGCGTTGGAAGATCTCAGCAGCAAGTTCTCGATCGGGCGCATTCTGTCCAGCTTCAAGGACGATCCGGCATTCCAGGAAATCGTTTATGGCCTGGCCCTCAAAGTGCTGAACCAGACTCACCAGGCGATCAGCAACCCGAGCGGCGGCAAGAGCAAGGCTGCAAAAAAGAAAGAAGTGGAAATCTTCACCATCAGCAAGGACGGCGCCAGCGTAACCCTGCCAATGCGCACCCCGCGTTCGCGTCTGAACGTTGACCGTGCGGCGCTGGAGTTCCTCGGTTTCACCTTTGTGGGTGAAGGCGATGAAGCCGAGCTGGAGAGCGAAACCTTCGTCGATAACGCCGGCACCGAACAGGCTGTGAACCGCAAGAACATCATCACCGCGCTGCAGCAGCAGACCGCGTTTGACGGGTATAGCATCGCGGCGCAGTAATCTGCCAAGCGCTTGCGAAAAAGCCTCGTGCTGAGCAATCAGATGGGGCTTTTTTTCGGCTTGGGATCGGTGGTGTAGCTAACATCGTCGCCCCTCACCCCAGCCCTCTCCCGAGGGAGAGGGAGCCGATTTGTGGGCTGTTCGGAATTCGCATTCGACGCGATATTCCGTTTCGACGCGTCTCGCCCAATCACCTCGGTCAGTCCCCTCTCCCCCCGGGAGAGGGTTAGGGTGAGGGGAGCAGGCGCCGAAGATTTCAAGCCGAAGGATGCAACGCCGCAATCATGTCCACTTCAATCGCCGCATTCTTCGGCAACTGATACACGCCGATGGTCGTGCGGGTATGCCGCCCGGCATCGCCCAGCACATGGCTGAACACATCCGAAGCGCCGTTGGCCACTTCGCTCAGGTCGACAAAATCAGCGGTCGACTTCACATACACCGTGACCCGCAACAACGCGCGAATCTTGTCCAGCGAACCGACCGCATCGACGATCAGCGCCAGGCAACGCATCGCGCTGATGCTCGCCGCGGCTTGCGCATCCTTGAGGTTCAATTCCAGCCCCACGCGACCGGGATACAGAATCTTGCCATTGACCCGCGGCACCATGCCGCTGATGTAGAGCTCGTCGTGATGACGGATCAGCGGCGCGTAATTGCCACCAGCGGTGTTCTCGCCATAGATGTCGTAGTTGAGTTCTTCAGCCAGGGCGATAAAGCGCTCATCGCAGGTCATCCGTTCGGTCATTGCGCCCAGCCTTTTGATCAATGCACGGGTTAGGACAGTCGAGCACCGAAGGATGGCTTGGAGCTACTACTGTCGGGGTTGGATCCGAATCTAGGTCTTTTACCGAATGGCCGCAACCGCAAACTGTGGGAGCGAGCCTGCTCGCGAATGGCAGCACCCCGAACGAGCATATTTCAGCCAACAAAAAACCCCGCACATCTCTCAACGTGCGGGGTTTTCCTGAAGCTTGCAAACCTTACGGCGCGTACGTCAGCAGCAGCTCTGTCGGCACCTTGAAGTCCAGGGACATCATGACGCTCAACGCAGTGATGGTGAAGATCGAGAACACGAACAGCTTGCGTGCCCAGACGGTGTCATCGACTGCCTTGTAGCCGGTCCAGGCCATGTACAGCCAGTACATGCCCATGGCGGCGGCGACGGCGAGGTAGCTCATGCCGGCGTAGCCGCTGAAGGTCAGCATCAAGGTCGCCACGAGGAACGCCAGGATGTAGAGCAGGATGTGCTTCTTCGCCACCTGGATTCCGCGTTTCACTGGCAGCACCGGAATCGATGCGGCCAGGTAATCGTTGAAACGGAAAATCGCGATAGCGTAGGAATGCGGCATCTGCCACAGGCTGAACATCACCAGCAGGGTCAGTGCGGCCATGTCGAAGCTGTTGGTCACGGCCACGTAACCGATCACTGGCGGCATGGCGCCCGACAGGCTGCCCACCAGCGTGCCGTGAACCGACTTGCGCTTGAGGTACAGGCTGTAGAAGCCGACGTAGATGATGAAGCCGATTACTGCGAACAGGGCAGCCAACGGGTTGGCCACCTTGTACAACAGGGCAACGCCGAGAACACCCAGAATGGTCGCGTAAACCAGGGCCAGTTTCAGGGAGATGAGGCCCTGGACCAGCACACGGTTCTTGGTGCGTTCCATCTTCAGGTCGATGTCGCGGTCGATGCAGTTGTTGAACACGCAACCGGAGGCCACGACCAGGGAAGTACCGATCATGGCGGCCAGGAACACCGCCAGATCGACATGCCCTTTCGAGGCCAGGAAGAACCCGCCTGCCACAGAAAGCACGTTACCGAAAATGATCCCCGGTTTGGTGATTTGGATAAAGTGCTTGAGCGACATCGGGTCTACCTCACTTCGCCATCATGTACGTGTGGATGCTGAACATGATCCACAGCGACAGGCCAACCAGCAGCACGATCACAATCGCCGTGAAGACGAACGCGATCACGTTGTTACGCTGTGCAATGGAGCGGTCCAGGTGCAGGAAGTAATACAGGTGAACGATCACCTGGATCACTGCGAACAGCAGAACGATTGCCAGCGTCGTCGACTTCGGCAGGGTCGGGTACATCACCAGACCGAACGGAATGACGGTCAGGATTACCGACAGGATGAAGCCGATGGCGTACGACTTGACGCTGCCGTGGCCAGCATCGTGGCTGTCATGGGAGTGTGCATTAGCCATTACAGAGTCCCCATCAGGTAAACAACGGTGAAGACGCAGATCCAGACCACGTCCAGGAAGTGCCAGAACAGGCTCAGGCAGCTCAGACGGGTCTTGTTGGTCGACGTCAGGCCATGCTTGTTGACCTGATACATCATGATGCCCATCCAGATCAGACCGGCCGAAACGTGCAGACCGTGGGTACCGACCAGGGTGAAGAACGCCGACAGGAAGCCCGAACGGCTAGGACCGAAGCCCTCGGAGATCAGCAGGTGGAACTCGTTGATCTCCATGGCGATGAAGCCCGCGCCGAGCAGGAAGGTCATGAACAACCAGCCCAGGACCGCCTGCTTCTTGCCCTTGTACAACGCCAGCATGGCGAAGCCGTAGGTAATCGAACTGAACAACAGAAGAGCGGTTTCGCCCAGCACGTATGGCAGTTCGAAGATGTCGTGGCCCGACGGGCCACCGGCAACGTTGTTTACCAGTACTGCGTACACCGCGAAGATCGACGCAAACAGAATGCAGTCGGTCATCAGGTAGAGCCAGAAACCGTATACGGTCATCTCGCCCGAGTCGTGGTGATGGTCATCGTGCCCATGGTCACCATGGGCGTGTCCAACATTGGTCACTAAGTTCGACATGGTTTAAGCCTGTTCCAACGAGGTTTCAACACGGGTGGCATTGGCCGGGATTTTCCCTGCCGCGACCAGACGCTTGTGCTGCTCGGCTTCGATACGCTCGATCGTTTCAACCGGAACCATATAGCCCTGGTCGTCACGCGCAGCGTGGATCACGAAGTAAACGACGGTGCCTACCAGGCTCGCGATCGCCAGCCACCAGATGTGCCAGATCATCGCGAAACCGAAGACGGTCAACAGCGCGCCCATCACCACGCCAGTGGCGGTGTTGTTCGGCATGTGGATCGGCTCGTACTTGGCCGGACGCTGGTACGCAGTACCGTTTTCCTTGGCCTCGGTGAACGGGTCGATGCAGTCAGCCTTAGGCAGCACAGCGAAGTTGTAGAACGGTGGTGGCGACGAGGTCGACCATTCCAGCGTGTGCGCATTCCACGGGTCACCGTGATCGCAAACGTTCTCTGGCTTGTTGCGGTCACGCACACTGACGTACAGCTGGATCAGTTGGCAGGCGATACCGGCAGCAATCATCACCGCACCGAACATGGCAACGTACAGGTACGGTACCCACTCAGGGTTGGTGGTGGCGTTCAGACGACGGGTCATGCCCATGAAGCCCAGTGCATAGAGCGGCATGAACGCGACGAAGAAGCCCGAGATCCAGAACCAGAACGCTGCTTTGCCCCAGCCTTCGTGCAGCTTGAAGCCGAACGCTTTCGGGAAGTAGAACGCGAAGCCAGCGATGTAACCGAATACCGCACCGCCGATGATCACGTTGTGGAAGTGCGCGATCACGAACAGGCTGTTGTGCAGCACGAAGTCAGCACCCGGAATGGCCAGCAGTACGCCGGTCATGCCGCCGATGGCGAAGGTCACCATGAAGCCCAGGGTCCACATTACCTGGCTGGTGAAGCGCAGACGGCCCTGGTAGATGGTGAACAGCCAGTTGAACAGCTTCACACCCGTCGGGATGGAAATCAGCATCGTCGCCAGACCGAAGAAGGCGTTGACGCTTGCACCCGAACCCATGGTGAAGAAGTGGTGCAGCCAGACCATGAAGCCCAGTACCGAGATCGCGCCCGAGGCGTAGATCATCGAGTGGTGGCCGAACAGTTTCTTGCCGGTGAAGGCCGAGATCACTTCCGAGAAGATGCCGAAAGCCGGCAGGATCAGGATGTAAACCTCAGGGTGGCCCCACGCCCAGAACAGGTTGACGTACATCATCGGATTGCCACCAAGTTCATTGGTGAAAATGTGGAAATCCATGTAACGGTCAAGGGTCAGCAGTGCCAGGGTCGCGGTCAGGATCGGGAACGAAGCCACGATCAGAACGTTTGCCCAGGTGCAGGTCCAGGTGAAGATCGGCATGTCCATCAGTTTCATGCCAGGGGTACGCATTTTCAGTACGGTCGCGAGGAAGTTGACCCCGGTTAACGTCGTACCCAATCCGGATAGCTGTAGCGCCCAGATGTAGTAATCCATACCTACGCCAGGACTGTATTGCAGACCCGACAGCGGCGGATACGCAACCCAACCGGTCTTGGCGAATTCACCGATACCCAGCGACAGGTTGATCAGCACAACGCCGGACACCAGCAGCCAGAAGCTCAGGGAGTTCAGGAACGGGAAGGCAACGTCACGCGCGCCGATCTGCAGCGGCACTGCAAGGTTCATCAGGCCGGTGAAGAATGGCATCGCCATGAAGATGATCATGATCACACCGTGAGCGGTGAAGATCTGGTCATAGTGTTCAGGTGGCAGGTAGCCAGGCGAACCCTCGGTGGCCATGGCCAGCTGGGTACGCATCATGATCGCGTCGGCAAAGCCGCGCAGCAGCATGACCATGGCGACGATGATGTACATCACGCCGATTTTCTTGTGGTCGACCGAAGTCAGCCACTCGGTCCACAGGTACGTCCACTTCTTGAAGTAAGTGATCGCAGCGAACAGTGCCAGACCACCGAGGGCGATCATGGCGATGGTCACCATCACGATCGGCTCGTGGAATGGGACTGCTTCCCAACTTAATTTACCAAACATCGTTTACTCCTCTGCCCCGGCAGCTGAATGCGAACCCGCGTCAATATCCGTGGCCGCCACTTCTTTCTCTTTCTTCTCGTGCTTCAGCGGCTTGCCCGGCTTCATACCTTCGTACTTGTCGACGATGATCTGGAACTGGTTCGGCGTGACCGACGAGTAGAGCTCGACTGGGTTGTTCTGGCTCGGTTTGGCCAGGGCTGCGTATTCAGCCTGATCAAGCTGTTTAGGCGACTTCTTGACTTCACTTACCCAGGCGTCGAAATCTTCCTGAGTAGTGGAGATAGCCTTGAATTTCATACCGGTGAAACCGGCGCCGCTGTAGTTGGCGGAGATACCGTCCATTTCAGCGTTGCGGTCGGCGATCAGGTGCAGCTTGGTCTGCATGCCCGCCATCGCGTAGATCTGGCCGCCCAGGCCCGGGATGAAGAACGAGTTCATCACGGCGTCGGAGGTGATCTTGAAGTTGATTGGCGTGTGCGCCGGGAACACGATCTTGTTGACCGTGGCGATGCCTTGTTCCGGATAGATGAACAGCCACTTCCAGTCCAGCGCGACGACTTCGATGGTCACCGGCTTGACGTCAGACTCGATCGGACGATACGGATCCAGCTCGTGAGTCGAGATGTAAGTGATGTAACCCAGGGCGATGATGATCAGCACCGGGATGGTCCATACGGCCACTTCGATCTTTGTCGAGTGCGACCACTTCGGCGTGTAGACGGCGTTCTTGTTCGAAGCGCGGTACTTCCAGGCAAACAGGAAGGTCATGACGATGACCGGCACGACGACCAACAGCATCAGCAGCGTGGCGGTGATGATCAGGTTGCGCTGTTCCAGGCCGACCTGGCCCGTTGGATTGAGCAAGGTCATGTTGCAGCCTCCCAGCAGCAACGTGCCGAGCAGCGGCACTAGGCCTAGTAATCTGGGGTACCTGTTTTTACTCATCTCACGACCTCTAAAGCAGCTTGCGCAATGCAGTTGGGTTTTGATCGCCAACACTTCACCCTGCCAAGGGTTGGCATTTTCTTTGGATTGAATAAGGGCCGCCCGTCGCGCGTCTCACGCTCGACAAAACCTTGGGACAGCGTTCAGTTCTTATTCGAATTCGTGGTCAAAGGCCTTGTTACAGACCAATTCCATTTGGTGCGGAAAATTGGAAAGGCACCGACACCTGGGTGTCTTGAAAGACTCACGGCTCGCTCGACACCCGACCTCCTGATCAGTTCCTTGATAAAGGCTGAACAGCGCCGGGAATTCAGTGCGGGCGATTGTAGATAGGTAGCGCCCTATACACCATGTCTTATCCCGAAATAATTTTTATCACTCAGAGCAACAATCCATCGCCATTTTTGCAAAAGTTGCGGGTGTTATTGAAAGCTATTCTCAACAAACCCGGCAAAATGTGCACATGTAACCGCCTCAAATCAGACAGCTCTGCGAGCCGCCTGCGAGCGCCTGACCGGCGCAAAGCCCGATATTCCAAGGCCTTCGCCTACATGCCGGGGCCTGTTAAAACTGCCTGATCCGGCGCCTCCGCCCTGAAGCCCGAAATCGTCGAAACTGGCCAATGTTTTTATGTAACAGGCGGCCAATCCGCCGCATCCCGAGCCCCTGCGACAGCCTGTGTGTGACAACATGTCGCACACTTGCCGCATGCTTCATTGCCGTTCGTCACGGTGTTTTCACAAACGCTCTGAAATGCAAAACGCCTCGATTTTAAGCAGCGAAAATCGGGGCGTTTTGTTTATCGGCACTTCTGCGCAAAAGTTGACTCAGCGCAGCGCTTTTCGATTACGCGAGGTCAGCAGCGGCACCAGAATCACCACCAGCACGAACGCCACCAGCGCCCATTGCGCCAGCGACAGACCGAGGATCGGCGGATACGGCGTCGAGCAGAAACCGTCGACCTGGAAGCCCAGCGGGAAGATCTTCGCCAGCGGCAGATCATCGACAATCGGCTGCAGCACATCGATGCCACAACTCACCGCCGGATAGAACTGCGTATAGACGTGATGCCCGGCCACAGCGGCCCCGGCAAGCGCACAGATCACCACCAGCGTCTCGAACACGGTGATGCTGCGACGGCTGCGCATGCCCGCGCCGATGAAGGCGAACAGTGCGATCAGCAGCAATGCATAGCGCTGCAGAATGCACAGCGGGCACGGTGCCTCACCCAAGACGATCTGCATGTACAGCGCACCGCCGATCAACGCCAGGCAGATGATCCCCAGCAGCACCAGATAGCGCCGCTCACGTCCCAACCGCATCGTTTCCTCGCTCATTGCCTTTCCCTTGTAAGTCCATGGTCCAGCCGGCCGGCGGCTGAAATTGTCGCAAGTCTACACCGGGGCAATAAACGATAAAGCGGTTAAGGAATGATTAACCAACAAAGCTTTGCGGCGCGCAGAAGATTCGCGAGCAGGCTCGCTCCCACCATGGATCTGCGTCGGACACAAACTCTGTGAACAATGCAAAACCTGTAGGAGTGAGCCTGCTCGCGATGCACACGACTCGGTCGTTGACGGTTATTCCAAAGCAGAAGCCGGCCCGAAGAACTCGTACCGGCTCTGTTTCTCCGGCACGCCCAACGCTTTCAGATGCCGCTTGATCGCCCCCATGAACCCTTTCGGCCCGAGGAAGTACGCATCGACATCACGCTGCGCCGGCAACCATTCGCCGAGCAGCTCTTCACTGAGCATGCCGACCTTGTCCGCCGCCGGGCTCACGCCGTCTTCTTCGGCGTAGCAATAGAAGCGCTTGAGCTGTGGATGACGTTCAGCCAGCCCATCGACCCAGTCACGGAACGCGTGGACGCTGCCGTTGCGCGCGCAGTGGATAAAATGCACCGGACGCTCGGTCTCCAGCGCCGCTTCCAGCATCGCCAGCGTCGGGGTAATGCCGACACCGCCGCTGATCAGCACCAGCGGTTTGTCGCTGGCCGCCAGGGTGAATTCGCCGGATGGCGGGAACAGTTGAATGCTTGAGCCGACCTGCAGTTGATCATGCAGATAATTCGACGCGCGGCCACCCGGTTCACGCTTGACGCTGATGCGGTACTGGCCGTGATTGGCCAGTGCCGACAGCGAATAGTTGCGGCGGATTTCTTCGCCATCGAGGAGCAGCTTCATGCCGATGTACTGACCCGGTTCAGCCGCAAGAATCGGCCCTTTGTCCACCGGCTCGAAGTAGAACGAGGTGATTTCGGCGCTCTCTTGCACTTTCGCCGCGACGATGAACTCCCGCGCACCGCGCCAGCCGCCGACCGCGTGTTCCTTCTGATCGTAGATGGCGGTTTCCGCGCCGATCAGGATGTCGGCCAGTTGCCCGTACGCCGCGCCCCAGGCGCTCATCACTTCGGGCGTTGCGATCTCTTCACCGAGCACTTCGGAAATGGCGCGCAGCAGGCAGGTGCCGACGATCGGGTAGTGCTCCGGCAGAATCTGCAGGGCCACGTGCTTGTTGATGATCTTCGCCACCAGATCGCCCAACTGGTCGAGCTGATCGATGTGCCGGGCATACATCAGCACGCCGTTAGCCAAGGCACGCGGCTGATCGCCACTGGCCTGGTGCGCCTGGTTGAACAGCGGGCGTACTTGCGGGTATTCGGAAAGCATCATGCGATAAAAGTGCGTGATCAACGCCTCGCCGCCGCTTTCCAGCAGAGGCACGGTGGATTTGACGATGGCACGATCCTGGACGCTAAGCATAAGGTGACTCCTGCGCTTTCTTGAAAGATTGCACTAGAAGTATCAGCTTTCGTGCCAACTTATTAATCGTTTAAATTCAATGAGTTGAAACCAACATAGTCATTTCGACACAAATGTACGTATAGTCATCACGACTACACTTTGTCTCTTTGACTACATCACCATGACCGCCAAATCCTTGCTTACCGCCCTGCTGCCTCTGGTCGCTGACCTGTCCCGCGAATTGCCCGAAGGTGAGCGCTACCGGCGCTTGCTCGAAGCCATGCGCGCCTTGTTGCCCTGCGATGCCGCCGCGTTACTGCGTCTGGTCGGTGAGTCCTTGGTGCCGCTGGCGGTGGACGGCTTGAGTACCGACACCCTCGGCCGCCGCTTCAAAGTCAGCGAACACCCACGGTTCGAAATTCTGCTGGCCGGCGCCGGTCCGACGCGCTTCGCCGCCGACAGCGAACTGCCCGATCCCTATGACGGATTGGTCGATGGCCTCGACGATCACCTCGAAGTCCACGACTGCCTCGGCTGTCCTTTATTTGTCGATGAGAAACTCTGGGGCCTGATCACCCTTGATGCGCTCGACCCCGAGCGTTTCGAGCCGATCGAACTCGATGCCCTGCAAGCCTTCGCCAGCCTCGCCTCGGCCACGGTCAACGCTGCCGAGCGCATCGAGCGTCTGGCCACCCGCGCCGAAGATGAACATCAGCGCGCCGAGGTCTACCGTCAGGCCAGCGGCCAGCAGAACCGCGAAATGATCGGCCAGAGCAAAGCGCACAAACGTCTGGTGGAAGAAATCAATCTGGTCGGCGGCAGTGACCTGACCGTGCTGATCACCGGCGAAACCGGTGTCGGCAAGGAGCTGGTCGCCCAAGCGATTCACGCCGCTTCCCCGCGCGCCGACAAACCAATCATCAGCCTCAACTGCGCCGCCCTGCCTGACACACTGGTGGAAAGCGAACTGTTCGGCCACGTGCGCGGTGCTTTCACCGGCGCTACCAGCGACCGCCGCGGCAAATTCGAACTGGCCAATGGCGGCACGCTGTTTCTCGATGAAGTCGGCGAGCTGTCGCTGACGGTCCAGGCCAAATTGCTGCGCGTATTGCAGAGCGGACAGTTGCAGCGCCTGGGCTCGGACAAGGAGCATCAGGTTGATGTGCGCTTGATTGCCGCGACCAATCGCGATCTGGCCGAAGAAGTACGCAGCGGTCGCTATCGGGCCGACTTCTATCACCGCTTGAGTGTCTACCCGCTGCGGGTGCCGGCGCTGCGCGATCGCGGCCGCGATGTGTTGCTGCTCAGCGGCTTTTTTCTCGAGCAGAACCGCTCGCGCATGGGCCTTAACAGCCTGCGCTTGAACGGCGATGCGCAAGAGGCGCTGCTGGCGTACACCTGGCCGGGGAATGTGCGCGAGCTGGAGCATTTGATCGGGCGCAGTGCACTGAAGGCGCTGGGTAATTGCAAGGTGCGGCCGAAAATCCTGAGTCTGAGTGCGGCGGATCTGGATTTGCCGCGTGAGGTTGTGGATAACGTTGTTGTGACTGTTACCGCAGGCTTGGCCAATGAGATGCCAATGATCGGCGGGGATTTGCGCAGTGCCACTGATGAGTTTCAGCGGCGCCTGATCAGTGCAGCGCTGGAACGTCATCGGGATAACTGGGCGAGTGCGGCGCGAGAGCTGGGGGTGGATCGGGCGAACCTTGGGCGGATGGCCAAGCGCTTGGGCATGAAAAGCTGAAGATTCTCGCCAAGGCCTAAAGCCCCTCACCCCAGCCCTCTCCCAGAGGGAGAGGGAGCCGATTCGGGAATATTGGAGAACTCCGTCGACCTGAGTGTGATTTACCGAATCCGTAACCTGACCGGCTCCAGTGCGCTAATTGATTCAAACTCTTCCAGTCCATAATCGATTCGATCTTTCAGGTCAATGTATGACGCAGGACACCTCGGTCGGCCCCCTCTCCCTCTGGGAGAGGGCTGGGGTGAGGGGCTTTTGATCTGTGACGACAAACCTAAAGCCCACTCCATTCAAGCCGATAACCCGGCATCAAAGGTTTCTGGCGATTTGCACTCTCGCCCATCCACAGAAGGTTCTTATGTCCTCCACCAAAGCCCGCGCAGATTCACTTTCGCTTCTGCTGTTTACCTTGCGCAGCGGCAAGCTGATGGCGATCAACCTGCTGAAAGTCAGTGAAATCATTCCCTGCCCGCCGCTGACCAAGCTGCCGGAGTCGCACCCGCACGTCAAAGGCATCGCCTCCCTGCGTGGTGCCTCGCTGTCGGTGATCGACCTCAGCCGCGCGATCGGCGAGCGGCCGCTGGAAGATCCCAACGGCGGCTGCCTGATCGTCACCGATGTCAGCCGTTCCAAGCAGGGTCTGCACGTGCAGGCGGTGAGCAAGATCGTCCATTGCCTGACCACCGACATCAGGCCGCCACCGTTCGGCTCCGGCGGTTCGCGTGCCTACATCACCGGCGTGACCTCGGTGGACGGTACGCTGGTGCAGGTGCTGGATATCGAAAAAGTCATTCACAGCATCGCCCCGGCGCAGATCGAAATGGCGCCGACCGACCTGACCATGGAGGACGCCGAAGTCCTCGGCAACGCGCGGATTCTGGTGGTCGATGACAGCCAGGTGGCGCTACAGCAATCGGTGCACACCCTGCGCAACCTCGGCCTGCAGTGCCACACCGCGCGCAGTGCGAAGGAAGCCATCGACTGCCTGCTCGATCTGCAGGGCACCGCGCAGCAGATCAACCTGATCGTCTCCGACATCGAAATGTCCGAAATGGACGGCTACGCCTTCACCCGCACGCTGCGCGAGACTCCTGACTTCTCTCACTTGTACGTGCTGCTGCACACCTCGCTCGACAGCGCGATGAACAGCGAAAAGGCCCGACTGGCGGGAGCGAATGCAGTGCTGACCAAGTTCTCCTCGCCGGAACTGACCCAACGTCTGATCGAAGCAGCCAAGCACGTCGCGGCCAACGGGCACTGAGTCTTGGCCGAGACGTTTTGCTTTCTGATGCGGCGCGACTTGAGTGAAGCGGTGCCGAATGTGCAGTGGCCGTTTGGGATTGAGTTGTCCGTCTACCGCAAGGAGCTGGCGCCAGCGCTGCATCAGTTGATGCAACTCGGACATCTGCAGGGTGGCGGTCGAGTACCGCCGCTGGACGAATGGCAGCAGCGGTTTGTCAGCGATCCCGAATACGATCCCTCATTGTGCTTCGTTGCCTGCGATGCCGAGGGTGTGGTTGGCGTGGCGCAGTGCTGGACCAGTGCGTATATCAAGAATCTGGTGGTACACCCGCGAATGCAGGGCCGGGGACTTGGGCGAGCGTTGTTGCTGCATGCTTTCAGCGTCTATCAACAGCGGCGTGAAGGGTTTGTCGATTTGAGGGTGCTGGAGGACAACCTGCGGGCGCGCCGGTTGTATGAAAGTGTCGGGATGTATGTGGTCCGGCGGGAGCTGGTCGTCGAATGATCCACCGCCATCGCGAGCAGGCTCACTCCTACATTTGAAATGCATTCCAACCTGTAGGAGTGAGCCTGCTCGCGATAGCGCCGACACAGGCAACTTCCAACCCGCTGGCATACTCCAACCTTGGCCATAACCCAGGATGCCCCAACCATGAAAGCCATCACCCTCGCCCTGCTCAGCCTCACCGCCCTCGCCTCCCAGGCCCACGCCTCCAGCCCCGACGCCTGGGCCGCCTACGACAAAACCGTGCTCGCCAGTTGCACCAAGGCCAGCGGACTGAAAAACGTCAAACCGGTCGGCACGCCCGCGCAATTCGATGATCGCGTCGGTTACACCGCCGTTCTGCTGCAAGGCCAATATCCGCAAAAACACATGAAAGGCCAGCAAGGCAGCGAGCTGTGCCTTTACAACAAACAGTCGAAAACCGCATTCGTCACCGAGTGGGACTCGATCCGCCCGATGACAAAATCCCACTGAGTGGCGCAGTCCTTGCTTCGATCGGGTTCTGTGCGATGGTTTTCCGCCATCCTTTCACACCCTGATTGAAGACAGATCGCTCAATGAATACGACGTTTTCCTGCGTAGGCTGCGGCAAATGCTGCACCGACCACCATGTGCCGCTGACGCTGGCCGAAGCCCGCATGTGGGCGGCGGATGGCGGTCAGGTGATCGTGCTGGTCGAGGCCTTTCTCGGCAATGGTCTGGGCCTGCCAGCGCAGCAGCGCGAACATGCCGAGCGCCGGTCGGCCATGGTCCGCAGCGGCGCTACCGATGCTCATGTGGCGATCACTTTCGCCGCCTACAACGTCGGCCCCTGCCGGAATCTTGACGACGACAAGCGCTGCCGAATCTACGAGCGGCGTCCGCTGGTGTGCCGGATTTATCCGGCGGAAATCAATCCGCACATCCCGCTCAATCCTGCTGCCAAGGATTGCCCGCCAGAATCCTGGGAACAGGGACCGGAACTGATCGTGGGCGGCGAGTTGGTGGATCGGGAACTGGTTGAGCTGATCCAGCGGTCGCGTCAGGCGGACCGGGATGACATCAGACTCAAGGATGCGATCTGCGCGATGCTCGGGATTCGCACTACTGCGCTGAAGGGCGATGGGTTTACAGCTTATTTGCCGAACATGGATGCGTTTGCGCAGGTGATCGACCAGGTAAGCGCGCAACCGCTGGCGGCGCAGCCGAGTGAGTGGCTGTTTCATTTGTCAGGTGATGACGTGGCCGGGCAAGTGCTGGCTGCGGGTGGGCAGGTAGTGACCGAACCAGCGCAGACTTATGCGTTCATCTCATTGCGCGCGGCTTGATCTGATATTCGTGGTGTAGCGGCTGCCGCCTTCGCGAGCAGGCTCGCTCCCACATTGGATCTGCGCCGAACCCAAACCTGCTCGCGAAAAGGCCAGCGCAAGCACCATCACTTTTCCGATGTCAGCGCTTGCCCATCGACCGACGCGTGCCCGGGGGCGCCATGCCCGGGGTCTTGGTGTGGCCATTCTTCGCGCCATTCTTGTACCACGGCTGATTCGAGCCTTTCGCCGAGGCCAGCTCGCCCGGCTTGAACGGGAACTTGAACGCCGGGATCTCGGCCTTGGTTTCGCTGGTGTCAGCCACGTCAGCCGGGACGTCGCTCACAGCGTCGTCAACCGGCGGTTGGGTCGGGGAAGTCATAAAAAGCTCCGGGAACAAAAGTCGGCCCGATCAGTGAGCCGCAAAGGCGCGCAGTATACCCGTGCGCTCTGGCTCGGCATCTGGAGATTTGCTCGGTGCGCTGAACGGTTTTCCCCTCACCCTAGTCCCCTCCCGAGGGAGAGGGCTGGGCGGGCGGCGTTCCGATGAGGGGCGAATCCAACACAAGACCATCGCCGTACACCTGCTACTCCCCAACTATCCAAACGAAACTGACAATCCTGACAGCCAGCCGTCACCCTGCCGACCGCCTGACCGGTTTATAACTGGCCAATCTGCCCAAACTCCAAACTCCAAACTCCAAACTCCAAACTCCAAACTCCAGACTCCGGCGCCGCGCATGTCCATTCAGAAAAATAAAATCCTGCTCGCCTCTCTCCTGATTTTGCTGGCAGCCGCCGGCCTGTGGTTTGCGCTCAAACCGGCACCGGCCAAACTGGCCAGCCCGACCGCCATTCCTGTGCGCGTGGTGACGGTCAGCGCCAAAGACGTGCCGCGTTATACCAGCGGCATCGGCTCGGTGCTCTCGCTCCACAGTGTGGTGGTGCGTCCGCAGATCGACGGGATCCTGACGAAAATTCTGGTAAAGGAAGGTCAACTGGTCAAAGCAGGCGACCTGCTCGCCACCATCGACGACCGCTCGATCCGCGCCAGCCTTGATCAGGCCCGGGCGCAGTTGGGCGAGAGCCAGGCGCAGTTGCAGGTCGCGCTGGTCAATCTCAAGCGCTACAAATTGCTCAGCGTTGACGACGGCGTGTCGAAGCAGACCTTCGACCAGCAGCAAGCGCTGGTCAATCAGCTCAAAGCCACGGCGCAGGGCAATCAGGCCTTGATCGATGCGGCGCAGGTGCAACTGTCCTACACGCAGATTCGCTCCCCAGTCACCGGGCGCGTCGGTATTCGTACGGTCGATGAAGGCAATTTCCTGCGCATGACCGACACTCAAGGACTGTTCACCGTGACTCAGATCGACCCGATCGCCGTCGAGTTCTCCCTGCCCCAACAGATGCTGCCGACCCTGCAGAGCCTGATCAGCGATCCGCAACGCGCGCCGGTCAAGGCCTACATCGGCGCCGACACCGATGGCGAAACCGGCAATCTGCTCGGCGAAGGTCATCTGACCCTGATCGACAACCAGATCAACGCCAACACCGGCACCATCCGCGCCAAGGCCGAATTCGCCAACGCCAGCCAGAAGCTCTGGCCGGGTTTGCTGGTGACGGTAAAAATTCAGACGGCTGTGGATAAAGATGCGCTGGTCGTTCCGCCCACCGTCGTACAACGTGGCCTTGAACAACACTTCGTTTACCGCGTGAAGGACGATAAGGTCGAAGCGGTGCCGGTGCAGATGGTGTATCAGGGCAGCGGCCAGGACATCATCAAAGGCGTCAACGCCGGTGACGTGCTGGTGACCGACGGCCAGTCGCGGCTCAAGCCGGGGTCGAGCGTGCAAGTCATGAGTGAGCCGCCGCAAGTGGTGCAGGCGGAGCCGAAGCCATGAATTCGCACAAAGGCATCTCGACCTGGTGCATCGATCACCCGGTGGCGACGATCCTGTTGACGATCGCGCTGGTGCTGGTCGGGGCGATTGCCTTCCCGCGCTTGCCGATTGCTCCACTGCCAGAAGCGGAATTTCCTACGATTCAAGTCTCGGCGCAGTTGCCCGGCGCCAGCCCTGACACCATGGCGTCTTCGGTGGCGACGCCGCTGGAGGTGCAATTCAGTGCCATCCCCGGCATGACCCAGATGACCTCGAGCAGTGCGCTGGGCTCAACCCTGCTGACCCTGCAATTCACCCTCGACAAAAGCATCGACACCGCCGCCCAGGAAGTCCAGGCGGCGATCAACACCGCCGCCGGCAAGCTGCCCAAGGATATGCCGACGCTGCCGACGTGGAAGAAGGTCAACCCGGCCGACAGCCCGGTGCTGATCCTCAGTGTCAGCTCCACACAGATGCCCGGCACCGAACTCAGCGACCTGGTGGAAACCCTGCTCGCCCGGCAGATCAGTCAGATCGACGGCGTCGGCCAGATCAACATCACCGGTCAGCAACGTCCGGCGATTCGCGTGCAGGCGTCGGCGGACAAACTCGCGGCGATTGGCCTGACCCTGGCCGACATCAGGCTGGCGATCCAGCAGACCAGCCTTAACCTCGCCAAAGGCGCGCTGTACGGCGAATCGAGCATTTCCACGCTGTCGACCAATGACCAGTTGTTCCACCCCGAGGACTACAGCCAGCTCATCGTTTCCTACAAGGATGGCGCCCCGGTTCACCTGCGCGATGTCGCCAAAGTCGTCAACGGTGCGGAAGATGCCTACGTGCAGGCGTGGGCGGGTGATCGTCCGGGGGTGAACCTGGTGATCTCGCGTCAGCCCGGCGCCAACATCGTTGAGACCGTCGACCGCATTCAAGCCGCCCTCCCCGGTCTCGAAGCCATGCTGCCGGCCTCGGTGCAGGTGAAAACCCTGATCGACCGCACGCAGACCATTCGCGCTTCGCTGCATGAAGTCGAGATCACCTTGCTGATCGCGATCCTGCTGGTGGTCGCAGTCATGGCGCTGTTCCTGCGGCAGTTGTCGGCGACGCTGATTGTTTCGGCGGTGCTCGGCGTCTCGCTGATCGCCAGTTTCGCCCTGATGTACGTGCTCGGTTTCAGCCTGAACAACCTGACGCTGGTGGCGATCGTCGTCGCGGTCGGCTTCGTGGTCGACGATGCGATTGTCGTGGTGGAGAACATTCACCGCCATCTCGAGGCCGGCGATGACATGCGCGAGGCGGCGATCAAGGGTGCCGGCGAGATTGGCTTCACCGTCGTTTCGATCAGTTTCTCGCTGGTAGCGGCGTTCATCCCGCTGCTGTTCATGGGCGGTGTGGTCGGGCGGCTGTTCAAGGAATTCGCCCTGACCGCGACGTCCACCATCATGATTTCCGTGGTGGTGTCGCTGACGCTGGCGCCAACCCTTGCCGCGCTGTTCATGCGCAAACCGCTGCATCATGCCAATGCCAAACCCGGTTTCAGCGAACGCCTGCTCGGCTGGTACGAAAAGGGCCTGCGCCGCGCCCTCGACCATCAGAAACTGATGATTGGTGTGTTCGGTCTCTCGCTGGCGTTGGCGGTCGCCGGCTACATCTTCATTCCCAAGGGCTTCTTCCCGGTGCAGGACACCGGTTTTGTCCTCGGCACCACCGAAGCCGCTGCGGACATTTCCTACGGCGACATGGTGAAAAAACACTTGGCGATGGCGGAAATCGTCGCGGCCGATCCGGCGGTGCAGGCGTTTTCCCATTCGGTGGGTGTCTCCGGCAGCAACCAGACCATCGCCAACGGGCGCTTCTGGATCGCGCTGAAAAAACGCGGCGATCGCGATGTCAGCGCCAGCCAGTTCATCGACCGCATCCGTCCGCAACTGATGAAAGTCCCCGGCATCGTTCTGTATTTGCGCGCAGGGCAGGACATCAACCTCAGCTCCGGCCCGAGCCGTGCGCAGTACCAGTACGTGCTCAAAAGCAATGACGGCGCGACCCTCGCCACCTGGACCCAGCGCCTGACCGAGAAACTGCGCAGCAACCCGGCGTTCCGCGACATTTCCAATGATCTGCAACTGGGCGGCAGCATCACTCACATCAGCATCGACCGTAGCGCAGCGGCGCGTTTTGGCCTGACTGCGAGCGATGTCGACGAGGCGCTGTACGATGCGTTCGGCCAACGGCAGATCAATGAATTCCAGACTCAGGTCAACCAGTACAACGTGATTCTCGAGCTGGACACAAAGCAACGCGGCAAGGCCGAAAGCCTCAACTATTTCTACCTGCGTTCGCCGCTCAGCGGAGAAATGGTGCCGCTCTCGGCGCTGGCCCGGTTTGACGCGCCGACCATCGGCCCGCTGTCGATTGCCCACGACGGCATGTTCCCCGCCGCCAACCTGTCCTTCAACCTCGCCCCGGGCGTGGCGCTGGGCGATGCGGTAATTCTGCTCAATCAGGCCAAGGCCGAGATCGGCATGCCCACCGCGATCAGCGGCAATTTCCAGGGTGCAGCGCAGGCGTTCCAGAGTTCGCTGGCCAGTCAGCCGTGGCTGATCCTTGCGGCGCTGGTGGCGGTGTACATCATCCTCGGCGTGCTTTATGAAAGCTTCGTGCATCCGCTGACGATCATTTCGACATTGCCGGCGGCCGGCCTCGGCGCGGTGATCATGCTGTGGATCTGTGGCCAGGACTTTTCGATCATGGCGTTGATCGGCCTGGTGCTGCTGATCGGTATCGTCAAGAAGAACGGCATCCTGATGATCGACTTTGCCCTTGAGGCGCAGCGCCAGCGTGGACTGCCGCCGCAAGAGGCGATTTTCGAGGCGTGCATCACCCGGTTCCGGCCGATCATCATGACCACCCTCGCCGCGCTGCTCGGCGCGTTGCCGCTGATGCTCGGCTACGGCACCGGCGCCGAATTGCGCCAGCCATTGGGCATTGCCGTGGTCGGCGGTTTGCTGGTCAGCCAGATGCTGACGCTGTTCACCACCCCGGTCATATACTTATGGCTCGAACGGCTGTTTCACCGGCACTCACACCCACCAGCCCCAACGCCCGCAACGGCATTGGCGACCACAGACTGAGGCGGTCATGCGCGTTCTGATTATCGAAGACGAAGAAAAAACCGCGGACTATCTGCACCGTGGCCTGACCGAGCAGGGCTACACCGTGGACCTTGCCCGCGACGGCGTTGAAGGCCTGCATCTGGCGCTGGAATGCGACTATGCAGTGATCGTCCTCGACGTCATGTTGCCGGGGCTCGATGGCTTCGGCGTGCTGCGCGCGTTGCGTGCGCGCAAACAGACCCCGGTGATCATGCTCACCGCCCGCGAGCGCGTCGAAGACCGCATCAAGGGCCTGCGCGACGGTGCCGACGATTACCTCGGCAAGCCGTTTTCCTTCCTCGAACTGGTCGCCCGCCTGCAAGCATTGACCCGGCGCAGCGGCGGCCACGAGCCGGTGCAAGTAACCATCGCCGACCTGTGGATCGACCTGATCAGCCGCAAGGCCACCCGCGCCGGCACGCGCCTGGATCTGACCGCGAAAGAGTTTTCCCTGCTCAGCGTGCTCGCCCGTCGCCAGGGCGAAATCCTCTCGAAAACCGCGATCGCCGAGATGGTCTGGGACATCAATTTCGACAGTGACGCCAACGTCGTCGAAGTCGCGATCAAACGCCTGCGCGCCAAACTGGATGGCCCGTTCCACGAAAAACTGCTGCATACCATTCGCGGCATGGGGTATGTCCTGGAGAGCCGTGGTGTCCAGTAACTCGATTGCCCTGCGTTTAAGCGGGATGTTCACGCTGGTGGCGCTCGTGGTCTTTCTGTTGATTGGTGGCGCACTGTATCAACAGGTCGACAAGGGCTTGGGGCTGTTGCCGGAAGCTGAGCTGGATGCGCGTTACAGCGTGCTCGAGTCGGCGCTCAATCGCTTCGGCACACCGGAACATTGGGTGAAGATCAACGCAAAGCTCAAGCTGCTCGGCGAAGAAGACAAGCGCATCCGGTTCTGGGTGGTCAGTGGTAATCCGGGTTACGAATATGGACAACCCGATGCCGCGATTCGGGCCTTCGCTCAGGGTCCGCTGGGCATGCATGACCTGCATCTGGCCGACCATCCCTACCCCCTGAAAGTGCTGCTGACCGAGTTGCCGGCCAAGGACCAGCGCCCGTCGCTGCGCTTCATGATCGGCATCGATACGGAGACCTTCCATGAGACGCAGCACAATCTGCTGATTGCGCTGATCGGTCTGGCGATCGCCGGTGTGCTGATGGCTTCGGCGCTGGGCTATTGGGTGGCGCGCATCGGCCTCAAGCCGTTGATCAAACTGTCGCAGGAAGCTCAGCGCCTGGCACCACCACTACGCGCCGGGCGCTTGCGTCTATCGCCGTTGCCGCCGGAACTGGAGCAGTTCGTCGAGTCGTTCAACTCGACGCTGGAACGGGTGGAACTGGCCTATTCGCGGTTGGAGTCGTTCAACGCCGACGTCGCCCATGAACTGCGGTCACCGCTGACCAACCTGATCGGCCAGACCCAGGTCGCGCTGACCCGCGGGCGCTCGGCCGAACACTATTTCGAAGTGCTGCAATCGAACCTCGAAGAGCTGGAGCGACTGCGTTCGATCATCAACGATATGTTGTTCCTGGCCAGCGCCGATCAGGGCAACAAGGCAACCAAACTGACCTCGACGTCACTGGCTGATGAGGTGGCGACGACCCTGGACTATCTGGATTTCATCCTTGAGGACGCTCAGGTTGAAGTGCAGGTCAGCGGCGATGCGCAGGTACAGATCGAGGTCGCGCATTTGCGCCGGGCGCTGATCAACTTGCTGAGCAACGCGGTGCAGCACACCGAACCGGGACAGGTGATCGAAGTGCGCATCGAGGTTCAAGAACATCAGGTGAGCATCGGCGTGGCCAATCCCGGGACGCCGATTGCCAGTGAACATTTGCCGAGATTGTTCGAGCGCTTCTATCGGGTCGATGCCTCGCGCAGCAACAGCGGCAATAACCACGGCTTGGGGCTGGCGATCGTCAAGGCGATCGCGCTGATGCACGGCGGGGATGTGTTTGTGCGCAGTGACCGGGGCATGAATACCTTCGGCATCAACCTCCCGGTCTGAAAAGATCAAAAGATCGCAGCCTTCGGCAGCTCTTACAGGTGTACACCAAGCCCTTGTAGGAGCTGCCGAAGGCTGCGATCTTTGCTTTTGCTGTAACAGTCATTTATGAAAATCACGCTGTTTCCCAACCCTCGGCAACCTTATCTTTGCCCGCACCAAACAGCACTTGCCAAGCAAGAAGGTTTTCCAGATGTCCAACAGTATGGGTATTGCCAGCGCGTTCGTTTTGTCCTCATTGATCCTGTCGCCGATGGCGATGGCTGAAGAATCGCAAACGTTCGTGGCGCAAAAAGTCGCTCGCGCGCAGGCATTCGATCAGCATCAGGCCGAAGTGATGGCCAAGGCTCAAGACGCGACGCAATCCCCCCAGGCCGCCAATTCCCAGACTCAAGCGCTCGAGAAAGACAGCTGAGTCGCACCGCGAAAGGTTTCCCTCGACGCGGTTGTTTGGCTCTTCCCGTTCAACCGTCGTCACTCCAGGCCGCTGCCGTTCAGCGGCCTTTTTTCGTTGTGGTCTGAAAGCCGTCTGGTGCGTCTGTAACAACAAGAAATATCAAGCCGCTCAAGAAACAGAGCGGCCCGCTGACCCAAGGAGCTCCACCGCACGTGTTTTACCCTGCCCGCCTTACCCCGCTGTTCATTGCAATGGCCGCAACGATTGTTCCCACCGCCCACGCCGACGAGCCTGCTGAACAAGGCTTCGTCGAAGGTTCGAGCCTCAACCTGAACGCCCGCAACTACTACATGAATCGCAACCGCTTGCAGCAAGCGGACGACAACATCGAGTGGGGCCAGGGTTTTCTCGGGGTGTTCCAGTCCGGCTATACCGAGGGCACGGTTGGCTTCGGTTTTGATGCCCACGCCATGCTCGGCCTGAAACTCGACGGCGGTGGCGGTACCGACGGTTCGAGTATCCTGCCGATCAGCGATGGCAACGGCAAAGCGCCGGGCTCGTTCTCCACCGCAGGCGGGACGTTGAAGCTGCGGGCGTTCGATACCGAGTTGAAGGCCGGTGACCTGTTCCTCACCAACCCGGTGATTGCCGGCGGCGACACGCGGATGCTGCCGCAGACGTTTCGCGGCATCAGCCTCGCCAATCACAGTTTCGACGGCTGGCTGATCGAAGGTGGCCAGGCCAGTTTCACCAAGCCGTATAACCAGAGCGGTCACACGCGAATCGGTACGTCCTACGGCACCCTCGCCGATGGCGATGAGAGTCAGCGCCTGAACTGGGCCGGTGTGGCCTGGAGCGGGGTCGAAGGTCTGACCAGTAGCCTCTATGCCTCTGAGCTGAAAGACATCTGGAACCAGTACTACTACGACCTCGACTACACCTGGCAACTGAATGACCTGCTCAGCCTCAACCCGGGCCTGCACTTCTATCACACACAAGACACCGGCGACGCGCTACTCGGCGACATCGACAACAACACCTGGAGCGCGCATCTGACCGTCGACATCGGCAGCCACAGCGTTACCGCCGCGTACCAGCGGGTCAACGGCAACACACCGTTCGACTACATCAGCCAGGGCGACAGCGTTTACCTGGACAACTCCCAGCAATACTCGGACTTCAACGGGCCGAACGAACGCTCGTGGAAGCTCAAGTACGCTTACGACTTCACCGGTGTCGGCCTGCCAGGGCTGACTTCGGCGCTGTCCTATTCGCGCGGCACGGTCGACCTGACCAAAGCCGATCCGGACAACCCAGGCTATTCCAGCTGGTACAGCGCTGATGGCCGCAACGCCAAACACTGGGAGCGCGATATCGATTTGCAGTACGTCGTGCAAAGCGGTCAGGCCAAGGACCTGGCGGTGCGCCTGCAATGGGCGACCAACCGTGGCGGCAATGGCTACGGCGCGATTGATTCGGATACAGATGAATACCGCGTGATCATCGACTACCCGATCAACGTCTTCTAAGATCGGCGCGGCGTTTTTCAGATCCTGTGATCTATCCTGTGGGAGCGAGCCTGCTCGCGAAAGCGGTGTGTCATTCAACGCAGATGTTGACTGACAATCAGCTTTCGCGAGCAGGCTCGCTCCCACAGGTTCGTCCGGCGTCAGCCCAACTAAGCTTATGAAACCACTCCAACCGGCTCCCCATCATGATCGCCAGCCGCACACCTCCCGTCACAGGCCAGACCGGTCGCCCCGAGCGCCTGCTGATCCTCGGCAGTCTGCTGACCGTGATTGCGATGGTGTGCATCGTCACCTTCCTGCTGATCCGCGAGTACGCCAGTGCGCAGGAAGCCGCCACTCGCCGTGCGACCACCATCGCGCAACTGATCGACGCCGATGTGCTGCGCACCGTCGAGCTGTACGACCTGACGCTGCAAGGCCTGATCGCCGCCGCCCAGCGTGACGACTTGCAGCAGGTCTCGCCGCAGATCCGTCACCTGGCGCTGTTCGATCGCTCGGCCACCGCGCGCTTCAAAGGCGACATCCTGCTGCTGGACAAGCATGGCGAGGTCGTCGCCGACTCCTCGCGTATCGAACCGAAACCGGGCAATTTCGCTGACCGCGATTATTTCCTCGCCCATGCGTTCAACCGCGAGATGGGCATGTTCATCAGCCGGCCGTTCAAGACCCGTTGCGATTGCGACGAGGCCGATCAGTGGCGCATCAGCTTCAGTCGACGCATATCCTCGCAGACCGGTGAATTCCTCGGTGTGGCGGTGGCGTCGTTGAAACTCGACTACTTCGACGAACTGTTCAAAAGCCTCGACATTGGCACCGACAGCACGCTGAACATCATCAACAGCGATGGCGTGCTGCTCGCGCAGAAGCCGTACCTGCAAAGCGATTCGGTGGGCAAGAGCTTCGGCAATCGGCCCAACGTTGTGCGCATCCTCAATGATCGCGATGGCAGCGGCAGTTTCACCAGCACCTCGAGCATGGATAAACAACGCCGGCTCTACACCTACTCGCGGGTCGGCAATCTGCCGTTGACCGTGATGGTCGCGCTGTCCAGTGATGAGGTGTTCGGCACCTGGCGGCGCACGGCGATATTGATCAGTGGCGCCACCGGCGTGCTGTGCCTTGGCCTGTTGTGGCTGACCTGGCTGCTCGCCCGGGAACTGCGTTTGCGCCATCGCGCCGAACGCGAGCTGGCGCAACTGGCCGCCACCGATGACCTGACCGGCGTGGCCAACCGGCGCATGCTCGATCAGACTCTGCGTCATGAGTGGTTCCGCGCGCAACGCTCGGGCCAGCCGCTGTCGGTGATGATGATCGATGCCGACCACTTCAAGGCCTTCAACGACCGACATGGCCATCAGGCCGGCGATCAGGTCTTGCGTGAGCTGGCCAAGGTGATCACGGCAAATGTGCGACGTCCGGCGGATCTGGTTGCGCGTTATGGCGGCGAAGAGTTTTCGGTGATTCTCGCCGAGACCGACAGCGCAGGGGCGCAGCAGATCGCCGAGCAGATCCGTAGCGCTGTGGAAAACCTGCCGTGGACCGAAGGCGCTGAGCGGGCGATGACCGTGAGTATCGGCATCGCCACATGGACGACAGCGAGCGAGATGACCCTGGAGCAGTTGTTGTTTGCCGCGGACAAGGCCTTGTATCAGGCCAAGGAAGGCGGACGCAATCGGGTGGTGGTATCGGTTTGAGAGGTGCAGTGGCCCCACCGGCCCTATCGCGAGCAGGCTCACTCCTACAATTGGAATGCGTTCCCCCTGTAGGAGTGAGCCTGCTCGCGATAGGGCCATCCCAGGCAATACAAAAACCACAGGTATAAAAAAAGGCCATCCGAGGATGGCCTTCAAAAAACTAGAGAGGTTTTTTACTTACACAGCCGCTACAGGGCGCATGTAAGAGATCGGTGCGGTGCTGGCGTCTTCGAACGTCACCACTTCCCACGCATCTGTCTGCTCAATCAATTTGCGCAGCAGCTGGTTGTTCAGTGCATGACCGGACTTGAAGCCTTTGAACTCACCAATCAGGCTGTTGCCCAGCAGGTACAGGTCGCCAATCGCATCGAGGATCTTGTGCTTGACGAATTCGTCTTCATAACGAAGACCGTCTTCGTTCAACACGCCATCGGCGTCGACCACGATCGCGTTTTCCACGCTGCCGCCGAGTGCGAGGTTGTGCTTGCGCAGGTACTCGATGTCACTCATGAAACCAAAGGTACGGGCGCGACTGACTTCTTTTACGAACGAAGTGCTGGAAAAGTCCACGCTTGCACTTTGGGTGCGGTCCCGGAATACCGGGTGATCGAAATCGATCTCGAAGCTCACCTTGAAGCCTTCGAAAGGGACGAAAGTGGCGCGCTTGTCGCCGTCTTCCACTGTCACTTCACGCAGGATGCGGATGAATTTCTTGGCGGCGTCCTGTTCTTCCAGGCCTGCCGATTGAATCAGGAATACGAAGGGTCCAGCGCTGCCATCCATGATCGGGACTTCGGACGCGGAGAGCTCGACGTAGGCGTTATCGATGCCCAGGCCAGCCATGGCCGAGAGCAAGTGCTCTACCGTGTCCACTTTGACGTCGCCATTGATCAGCGTCGTCGACATAGTGGTTTCACCGACGTTTTCCGCGCGGGCAGGAATCTGCACCACAGGGTCGAGGTCAGCGCGACAAAACACAATGCCAGTGTCGACAGGCGCAGGCTTGAGGGTCAGGTAGACCTTCTCACCGGAGTGCAGGCCTACACCTGTGGCACGGATAATATTTTTCAGTGTGCGTTGTTTAATCATGGCTTGGGCCGCTTCAGCGCAAATTGCGAACTGGTATCAACAAAGGCTGGCGATGATAGCAGACCATGCCTTTGCTGAACACCAATCACCTTCATAGCCCTGATACATTCCATCAATCGGCCTGACGACGCAGGAATGCCGGAATGTCCAGGTAGTCCAGGTCATCCTGCGGATTCATCTTCGCGGCAGCCGCAGCACCGGCCTGAGCCTGGTTGCGCATGACGGTCGGACGGTCCAGATCACGGTAGTTCACCGCAGGCTGCTCCTGACGGGCCGGAGCCGGTTGTTGCACCTGAGCCGAAGCCATGGAGGTGTGAACGGTGTTGTCGATAACCTTCACAGGCTTCTCGATCTTCGCGCCCAGACCGGTGGCAACCACAGTCACGTGCAGCTCGTCGCGCATGTCCGGATCGATAACGGTACCGACCTTGACCATCGCGTGCTCGGAAGCGAAGGCTTCGATGATCGAACCGACGTCGGAGTACTCACCCAGGGACAGGTCAGGACCGGCGGTGATGTTCACCAGGATGCCGCGCGCGCCTTGCAGGTTGACGTCTTCCAGCAGCGGGTTGCGGATCGCTGCCTCGGTGGCTTCACGTGCACGGTTCGGACCGCTGGCGCAGCCAGTGCCCATCATCGCCATGCCCATTTCGCTCATCACGGTACGTACGTCGGCGAAGTCGACGTTGATCATGCCCGGACGCTTGATGATGTCGGAGATACCGCGCACGGCACCGGCCAGTACATCGTCAGCCTTGGCGAAAGCCGACAGCAGGCTGGCGTCTTTGCCGAGGATGGTCAGCAGTTTTTCGTTCGGAATGGTGATCAGCGAGTCGACGCTTTCCGAGAGCATGCGGATGCCTTCGTCGGCGATCTGCATACGCTTGCGGCCTTCGAACGGGAACGGACGGGTCACGACCGCAACGGTCAGGATGCCCATTTCCTTGGCCACTTCAGCGATGATCGGCGCCGCACCGGTACCGGTACCGCCGCCCATGCCAGTGGTGATGAACACCATGTTGGTGCCGGCCAGCACTTCAGCGATGCGCTCGCGGTCTTCCAGAGCGGCTTGACGGCCGACTTCAGGATTGGCGCCAGCACCCAGGCCTTTGGTCACGCCAGTGCCCAGTTGCAGGATGGTCCGCGCGCCGATGTTTTTCAGCGCTTGAGCATCGGTGTTGGCGCAGATGAACTCAACGCCTTCGATGTTGCTCTTGACCATGTGATTGACAGCGTTGCCGCCGCCACCGCCGACACCGATAACTTTGATTACCGGGCTTGCGGGGATGTTGTCTACGAGTTCGAACATTTTCCCTCTCCTTACATTCTCTAGTTTTTTCGCCTACTGCTGTTTGTAGCGGTGTATCTACTGCAGTTGCTTGCCGCTTGAAGCTTGTCGCTCCAGGCTGCTTTTAAAAATTGCCCTGAACCCACTTTTTCAAGCGGTCCAGCAGCGGCGCCTGAGGCTCTTCGCTGCTGTAGCTGTCGCGGCTGCCGATGCCGGAGAACGAAACTCCGTCGGACTGTTTTTGCAGGCCGTACATCAATAAACCGACGCCAGTGGAATAAATCGGGTTGCGCACTACGTCATCCAGACCTTTCACGCCATGCGGCACGCCGAGGCGTACCGGCATGTGGAAGATTTCTTCGGCCAGTTCGGTCGCGCCTTCCATTTTCGAGGTACCGCCGGTGAGCACGATGCCCGCCGGAATCAGGTCTTCGTAGCCGCTGCGACGCAGCTCGGCCTGGATCAGGGTGAACAGTTCGTCGTAACGCGGCTCGACCACTTCGGCCAGGGCCTGACGCGACAGTTCGCGCGGTGGACGGTCGCCGACGCTCGGCACCTTGATGGTTTCGCCGGCACCGGCCAGTTTCGCCAGGGCGCAGGCATAGCGGATCTTGATTTCTTCGGCGTACTGGGTCGGGGTGCGCAACGCCATGGCGATGTCGTTGGTCACCTGATCACCGGCAATCGGGATCACCGCGGTGTGACGGATCGCGCCTTCGGTGAAGATCGCGATGTCGGTAGTGCCGCCGCCGATGTCGACCAGGCACACGCCCAGTTCTTTCTCGTCGTCGGTCAGCACCGAGTAGGCCGAGGCCAGTTGCTCGAGGATGATGTCGTCGATTTCCAGACCGCAGCGACGTACGCATTTTTCAATGTTCTGTGCGGCGTTGACGGCGCAGGTGACCACGTGAACCTTGGCTTCCAGGCGCACGCCGGACATGCCCAGCGGCTCGCGCACGCCTTCCTGGTTATCGATCACGTAATCCTGCGGCAGGGTGTGCAGCACGCGCTGGTCAGCCGGAATCGCCACGGCCTGGGCGGCGTCGAGCACACGCTCAAGGTCGGCCGAGCTGACTTCGCGATCACGGATCGCGACGATGCCGTGGGAGTTCAGGCTGCGAATGTGATTGCCGGCCACGCCGACGAAAGCCGAGTGAATGCGGCAGCCGGCCATCAGTTGGGCTTCTTCGATCGCACGCTGGATCGACTGCACGGTGGATTCGATGTTGACCACCACGCCCTTCTTCAGGCCGCGGGACGGATGCGTGCCGATCCCGACGATTTCCAGCTGGCCGTCGTCCGCGACCTCGCCTACCAGCGCCACCACTTTGGAGGTGCCGATATCCAGACCGACGATCATTTTGCCGCTTTGCACGTTTGCCATGGGTCCTGCCTCTTCTTAATTCTTTGCGACAGCGGGTTGGGCTGTCGTCGGCGCTACGGGTTCCCGCCAGCCAACAGCAAGGCCGTTGGCGTAGCGCAGATCGATGCGCGCAATGTTCGTAATCTGCTCTTTCAGCGTCTTGTCATAGATGGCGATGAAGCGGCGCATCTTTTCCACCAGGTTGCCGCGTCCCAGCAGCAACTCGATGCCGGGGCCGGAACTGCCGGCACCGGTGGTCAGGAACCAGCTGCCGCGTTCACGCAATTCCAGGCGTGCAATCGAAAAACCCAGCGGCCGCAGCATCTGGCTCAACACCTGATACTGCTGCATCACCTGCTGCTGAGCCCGTTGTGGGCCGAACAGCTGCGGCAGGTGTTCGTAGTTCGCCAGTTCCTTGGGCGTGAACGCCTGGCCCTGGTTGTTGAGCAGCGACTCGTCGCCCCAGCGCGCCACCGGCAATTGTTCTTCGAGGCGGATCACCACCTGGTCCGGCCATACCCGGCGCACTTCGGCGTGGGCGATCCACGGCATCTGTTCCAACTCGGTACGCATACCGGCGAGGTCGATGGTGAAGAAGCTCGACGCCACGAACGGTGCGATCCGCTGCTGCACCGCCTGCTGGCTGATGTAACTCAAGTCGCCCTGCACCGCGATCTTGCTGATCGGCCGGTCGGCATACGGCAGCAAACGCTGCGCACCTTCATAGGTGCCAAAGCCCAGTGCTACCAGCAGCACCGGCCAGAACAAACTTTTCAGAAAGCTGAAATTGGCTTTCGGCAGGCGCGCGGACATCGGCTCTTTCGCCACCATTCGGCTGGCACCCCGCGGCACCGGCTTGCGGCCGGGTGCGGGTGGCTGATGTCTGAGATGAGCGCCTTGCATGGTCTTAACCTCGCGCCTCTGTTGCGCCTGCGTCTTCAACGCTGGCGGCCAGAATGGCCAGAACCAGTTGCTGGAAATCCAGACCGGCAGCCCGCGCCGCCATCGGCACCAGGCTGTGATCGGTCATGCCCGGTGCGGTATTGACTTCAAGGAACCAGAACTGCCCGTCGGCGTCCTGCATCACGTCCGCCCGGCCCCAACCGGCGATACCCAGCGCCTCACAGGCCTTGGCCGTGAGCTCCATGAGTTCCTGTTCCTTGGCCGCGTCCAGTCCGCACGGAATGCGGTACTGGGTATCGTTGGCGATGTACTTGGCGTCGTAGTCGTAAAATGTGTGCGGTGTACCCAGGGCGATAGGAGGCAACACCTGGTCACGCAGGGTGGCGATGGTGAACTCCGGACCTTGAATCCATTGCTCGACCAACACTTGCGAATCGTAGGTACTGGCCGCTTTCCATGCGTCGATCAACTCGGACGCAGAATTCACTTTGGCCATCCCGATACTTGAACCTTCATGCGCCGGTTTGACGATCAAAGGCAAGCCCAGTTCCGTCGCTGCCGAAATACAATCGGCTTCGCTGCACAGCACGGCGTGACGCGGCGTCGGAATCCCGAGGCTGTGCCAGACCTGCTTGGTGCGCAGCTTGTCCATCGCCAGTGCGGAAGCAAGAATGCCGCTGCCGGTGTACGGGATGCCGGCGCACTCGAGCAGGCCCTGCATGCTGCCGTCTTCACCGCCGCGACCGTGGAGAATGATGAACGCGCGGTCGATCTTTTCGCTGAGCAGACGCTGCAGGAAGTCTTCGCCCACATCGATACCGAACGCATCCACGCCAGCGCTTTGCAGCGCCTCGAGCACGGCGTTACCGGATTTCAGCGACACCTCACGCTCGGCACTCAGGCCGCCGAAGAGCACGGCGACGCGGCCGAAGTCTTTCAGCGCGATCGTGGAAAACAGCTTGGCGTAGGCAGCAGTCATTTCAACTTCCCCTCGACCGACGCCGCCACGGCGCCGGCGAACAACTCACTTTTCAACAGTTTCGGTGCGAGACCGCCGATATCACCGGCGCCCTGGCACAACAGAATGTCGCCGGCACGCAGCAGCGGCTTGACCAGCGGCGCCAGATCGACACCACGCTCGATGTAGATCGGGTCGAGCTGACCGCGCTGGCGGATGCTGTTGCACAATTTGCGGCTGTCGGCGCCCGGGATCGGCTCTTCGCCGGCCGGATAGACTTCCATCAGCAGCAGCACGTTGGCATCGGCCAGCACATTGACGAAGTCGTCGTACAGATCGCGGGTGCGGCTGTAACGGTGCGGCTGGTAAACCATCACCAGACGACGCTCCGGCCAGCCACCGCGCACGGCTTTGATCACCGCAGCGACTTCAGTCGGGTGATGACCGTAGTCGTCGACCAGCATCACGTTGCCGCCGTCCACCGGCAGTTCGCCGTAGACCTGGAAGCGTCGACCGACACCCTGGAAGCCTGACAGGCCCTGGACAATCGCTTCATCGCTGACGCCTTCGTCGGTGGCGATGCAGATGGTCGCCAGCGAGTTGAGCACGTTGTGATTGCCGGGCATGTTCACCGACACGTCGAGCGGCTCGCGATCCGGGCGCAGCACGGTAAAGAAGGTCTGCATGCCCTGCTGACGCACATTGATTGCGCGCACATCGGCGTCTTCGCTGAAGCCATAGGTCACGGTCGGACGTTTCACCAGCGGCAGGATCTCCCGCACCACCGGATCGTCCAGGCACATCACCGCCAAACCGTAGAACGGCAGGTTGTGCAGGAATTCGACAAAGGTTTTCTTCAGTTTGTTGAAGTCACCGTCGTAGGTCGCCATGTGGTCGGCGTCGATATTGGTGACCACGGCCACCAGCGGCTGCAGGTGCAGGAAGCTCGCATCGCTTTCGTCGGCTTCGGCGATCAGGTAACGGCTGGTGCCGAGCTGAGCGTTGGTGCCCGCTGCATTCAGACGACCACCGATCACGAACGTCGGATCCAGACCACCGGCCGCGAACACCGAAGCGATCAGGCTGGTGGTGGTGGTTTTGCCGTGGGTACCGGCGACGGCGATGCCGTGGCGATAGCGCATCAGCTCGGCGAGCATTTCTGCGCGCGGTACCACTGGAATGCGGCGCTCAAGGGCGGTCGCGACTTCCGGGTTGGACGTGTTCACTGCGCTCGACACCACCAGCACGTCGGCGGTAGCGGCGTTCTCGGCACGGTGACCGATGAAGATCTGCGCGCCGAAGGTTTCCAGGCGCTCGGTGACCGGCGACGCTTTCAGGTCGGAACCGGAGACTTGATAGCCCAGGTTCAACAACACTTCAGCGATACCGCACATGCCCACGCCGCCGATACCGACGAAGTGGATGCGCCGGATGCGGCGCATTTCCGGTTGTGGCATGGCTTTCTGATTCTCAACCATGGGCCACCTCCAGACAGGTATCGACCACGCTACGGGTGGCATCGGGTTTGGCCAGTCGGCGGGCCGCTTGGGCCATTGCTTCGAGTCGTTGCGGTTGCATCAAGACCTCTGTCAGGCGCGCGGCAAGATCCGCGGCACCAGTCGTTCTTTGCGGCATCAGGAAGGCAGCGCCTTCGCGGGCCAAATAATCGGCGTTGCGGGTCTGGTGATCGTCGATCGCGTGGGGCAAAGGCACCAGCATCGAGGGCAGACCGGCGGCCGCCAGCTCACTGATGGTCAGCGCGCCAGCGCGGCACACCACCAGGTCAGCCCAGCCATAGGCCTGGGCCATGTCTTTGATGAACGGCTGCACCTGCGCGTCCACGCCCGCGGCGCGGTAACGCTCGGCAGTCACTTCATCGTGATTTTTGCCGGCCTGATGGAACACTTCCGGGCGCAGGTCGGCAGCGACTTGGGCCAGGGCTTCAGGCAGCAATTTGTTCAACGGTTCTGCGCCCAGGCTGCCGCCAAGGATCAGCAAACGCGCTTTGCGCCCGGCCAGCGCCGGTCGCGATGTCTCGAGGAACAGCTCGCTGCGCACCGGATTACCGGTGGTACGGCGGCTGTCCGACAGAGTAAAGGTGTCGGGGAACGCTTCACACACTCGGGCGGCGAACGGCACCAGCAACCGATTGGCGGTGCCGGCGACAGCGTTCTGCTCATGAACGATCACCGGCACGCCAGCCAGTTTCGCGGCAAGGCCACCAGGGCCAGTCACATAACCGCCGAAACCGACGACGCATACGGGTTTCAAGCGGCGCATGATCGCCCGCGCCTGCCACACCGATTTGAGCAGCATTAACGGCGCCTTGAGCAGCGACAGCTTGCCCTTGCCGCGCAGACCGCTGGCGTTGATCCGGTGCAGTTCAAGCCCTGCCGCCGGGACCAGTTCGTTTTCGATGCCGCGTGGTGTGCCGAGCCAGTGCACGGTATAGCCGCGCGCCTGAAACTCGCGGGCACAGGCCAGCGCCGGGAACACGTGGCCGCCGGTACCGCCGGCCATGATCAGTACGTTAGCGCCCATGAGTCGGCTCCTCGGCGAAGTCGCTCTCCTGGAATTCCATCTCTTCGCTGCCCAGGTGGGTTCGACTCTCCCACTCGATGCGCAGCAACAGGCCCAGACAGGCGCAGCAGATCACCAGCGAGCTGCCGCCGTAACTGAGGAACGGCAAGGTCAGGCCCTTGGTTGGCAGCAGGCCGACGTTCACCCCGATGTTGATCAGGAACTGACCGATCCACAGGAACGATAAGCCGTACGCCACATAAGCGGCGAAGAACTGTTTGGCTTTCTCCGCCCACAGGCCGATGTACATGCCGCGAATACACACGAACACGAACAGCGCGACAGTGCACAGCGAACCGACCGCACCGAGCTCTTCGGCGAGGACCGAAAACACGAAGTCGGTGTGTGCTTCCGGCAGGTAGAACTGCTTCTGCACACTGTTGCCCAGGCCGACGCCCAGCCACTCGCCGCGACCGAAGGCGATCAAGGCTTGCGACAGTTGATAACCGGCGCCGAACTGGTCGGCCCACGGGTCGGCGAAGTTGGTCAGACGCGCCATTCGATAGGGCTGCATCTGGATCAGCAACACCACTGCACCGACCGCCAGCACCACCATTAGCGAGAAACGGAACAGTCCGACCCCGCCAAGAAACAGCATCGCCGCCGCCGCGCCCATCATTACCACGGTGGCACCGAAGTCCGGCTCCATGAGCAACAGACCGGCCATCGGCAGCAGGACAATGAACGGCTTGAAGAAGCCCATCCAGCTCTCGCGAACTTCTTTCTGCCGGCGCACCAGATAGCCGGCGAGATAGATCACCACGAACACCTTGGCGATTTCCGACGGCTGCACGTTGAAGAAGCTGAAACCGATCCAGCGCATCGAACCGTTCACTTCCCGTCCGATGCCGGGGATGATCACCATCACCAGCAGGCCGAACGCGCCGATCAGCATCATCCAGCCGAGGCGCTGCCAGGTGGCGATCGGGATCATCATGGTGACGATGCACGCGCCCAGACCCAGCACCACATAAATAAGGTGGCGAATCATGTAATACAGCGGACTGCCCGACTGCGCCGCCGCCACTTCGGTGGACGCCGAGGCGATCATGATCAGGCCCAGGCCGAGCAGCGCCAGGCAACCGGCGAGCATCGGGAAATCAAGGTCGATGCCACGCCCGGTGATCAGCGGCGACGGGTACGGCTTGATGATGTTTCTCAGGTTCATGCCAGTTCCTCCACAGCGCGGACGAACTGGTGACCACGGTCTTCGTAATTCTTGAACATGTCGAAACTGGCGCAGGCCGGCGACAGCAGCACCACGTCACCCGGCTGGGCAGCGGCGCGGCATTGCTCGACGGCGTCGACCAGCGAGGTCGCGCGGATCAACGGCACGGCATCGCCAATGGCCTCGCCGATCTTGTCCGAGTCGCGCCCCATCAGCACCACGGCGCGGCAGTTGGCCGCGACCGGATCGCGCAGATCGTTGAATTCGGCGCCCTTGCCGTCACCGCCGGCGATCAGGATGACCTTGCCGTCGATGTCCGCACCCAGGCCTTCGATGGCAGCCAGCGCGGCGCCAACGTTGGTGGCTTTGGAATCGTTGTAGTAGGCCACGCCGTCGAGATCACGCACCCACTGGCAGCGGTGTTCGAGCCCGGTAAACGTGCGCAGTGCCGAGAGCATGGCGTCGAACGGCAGGCCGATGGCGTGACCCAATGCCAAGGCTGCAAGAGCGTTGGACTGGTTATGTGCGCCGCGAACTTTCAACTCACGCACCGGCAGCAGATTCTGGAATTCGAAGGCCAGATACTTCTCGCCGTCTTCTTCGCGGATACCGAACGCTTTGAAATCCGGTTTGCTCAGGCCGAAGGTCCAGCAAGGCTGGCCTTCGCCGATCAATGGACGGCTCAGGGCATCCTGACGATTGACCACGAACTGCTTCGCGCCACGGAAGATCCGGTGCTTGGCCAGGTGATACGCCGGCAGACCGCTGTAGCGATCCATGTGGTCTTCGCTGATGTTCAGCACGGTGGCGACTTCAGCGTTGAGCTGGTCGGTGGTTTCCAGCTGAAAACTCGACAGCTCCATCACGTACAGCTCGACGTCGTCGCTGAGCAGGTCCAGCGCCGGGGTGCCGAGGTTGCCGCCAACAGCGACGCGCTTGCCGGCCGCAGCCGCCATCTCGCCGACCAGCGTGGTCACGGTGCTTTTCGCGTTGGAACCGGTGATTGCGACGATCGGCGCCCCCGCGTTACGCGCGAACAGCTCGATGTCGCCGGACATTTTCACGCCACGGGCCGCGGCGGCTTGCAGGGCTGGGGTCGCCAGCGCCAGGCCGGGACTCACGTAGAGCTCGTCGGCACGGCAGAGGAATTCGACGTCCAGCTCGCCACAACGCACTTCCACGTGCGGATAGTCACGCTTGAGCGTGGCCAGTTCCGGTGGATTTTCCCGCGTGTCGGCCACGGCAAACGACGTGCCCCGGTTCGCCAGGAAGCGAACCAGGGACATGCCGCTCTTGCCGAGGCCGACAACGATGCGGAAGTGGTCAGAAGCGATCAGAGACACTCGTTCTACCTCAGCTTCAGGGTGGCAAGGCCGACCAGGACAAGAATCACGGTGATGATCCAGAAACGGACGATCACGCGCGGCTCGGGCCAGCCCTTGAGTTCAAAGTGGTGGTGTATCGGCGCCATGCGGAACACGCGGCGACCGGTCAGCTTAAAGGAGGCAACCTGAATGACCACTGACAGGGTTTCCATCACGAACACGCCGCCCATGATGAACAGGACGATTTCCTGGCGCACGATCACGGCGATGGTGCCCAGCGCCGCGCCGAGTGCCAGTGCACCGACGTCGCCCATGAACACTTGCGCCGGATAGGTGTTGAACCAGAGGAAACCGAGGCCGGCACCAATCAGCGCACCGCAGAACACGATCAGTTCGCCCGCGCCCGGCACGTAGGGAATCAGCAGGTATTCGGCGAATTTCACGTTGCCCGACAGGTAGCAGAAAATCCCCAGGCCGCCGCCGACCATCACCGTCGGCATGATCGCCAGACCGTCGAGGCCGTCAGTCAGGTTGACCGCGTTGCTCGAACCGACAATCACGAAGTAGGTCAGCACGATGAAGCCGGCGCCCAGCGGAATGCTGTAGTCCTTGAGCATCGGCAGGATCAGCGTGGTTTCCACCGGCGTTGCGGCGGTCATATAAAGGAAGATCGCCGCGCCGAGGCCGAACACCGACTGCCAGAAATACTTCCAGCGGCTCGGCAGGCCACGGGAGTTTTTCTCGATGACTTTGCGGTAATCGTCGACCCAGCCGATGGCGCCGAACAGCAGGGTCACCAGCAGCACCACCCAGACGTAGCGGTTGCTCAGGTCAGCCCAGAGCAAGGTGCTGACGCCGATCGACGACAGAATCAGCGCGCCACCCATGGTCGGCGTGCCGGATTTGGACAGGTGCGATTGCGGGCCGTCATTGCGTACCGATTGGCCGATCTGACGGTTCTGCAGAGTACGGATCATCCACGGGCCATAGCACAGCGACAAAACCAGCGCGGTCAGCACACCGAGAATCCCGCGCAGGGTCAGGTACTGAAAGACCGCGAAGCCTTTGTAGAACTGTTGCAGATACTCCGCTAGCAGCAGCAGCATTAATGTTTCTCCAGACTGGACCCGCACAGAGCCGCAACGATGTTTTCCATCGCTGCGCTGCGCGAACCCTTGATCAAAATGGTGGTGTTTGTGTCCTGCTCGGCGGCGAGGGCCTGGATCAGCTCGGCCTGTGTGCCGAAGTGCTGCGCCTGCTCACCGAAAGCGTTTACGGCGTGGACCATGTTCGGCCCGACTGCGTAGAGCGCGGAAACCTTGCCTCGGGCGTACTCGCCCACGTCGCGGTGCCCCTGCTCCGCCCAGTCGCCCAACTCGCCGATATCCCCGAGCACCAGGACGGTGCGGCCGGAAAAGCCGGCGAGTATATCAACGGCCGCGCACATCGAGGTGGGGTTTGCGTTGTAGGTGTCGTCGATCACGCGCATGCCGTTTTTCGCCAATTGCGCGACGGTGCGGCCCTTGACCGGTTGCACGGCACCAAGCCCGGTGGCGATGCCGAACAGCGACACGCCCAAGGCGTGTGCAGCAGCGGCGGCGGCCAAAGCATTGGCGACGTTGTGGGTACCGAGCAGGTTCAGTTGCACGCGCTCACTGCCTTCCGGCGTGTGCAGATTGAACGCCGGGCAGCCCCGAGCATCGGTGGCCAGATCACTGGCATGGAAATTCGCCTCGCTGTTGCTCAGGGCGAAGGTCAACACCTGGCGGCCAGCCGCGCGGGTCTTCCAGATACCGAAAGCCTTGTCATCGAGGTTGAGCACGGCGATCCCATCGGCGGCGAGGCCTTCGATGATTTCACCTTTGGCTTCAACGATTTTTTCCGGGCCGCCGAACTCACCGACGTGAGCGGTGCCGGCATTGTTCAGGATCGCTACGTGCGGCTTGGTCAGCCCGACGGTGTAGGCGATTTCGCCCAGACGCGAGGCGCCCAGTTCGATGACAGCCGAGGTGTGTTCCGGCGCCAGTTCGATCAGGGTCAGCGGTACGCCGAGGTCGTTGTTCAGGTTGCCACGGGTGGCCAGCACCGGGCCGCGCGTGCGCAGGATGCTCGCAAGCATTTCCTTGACCGTGGTCTTGCCGCTGGAACCGGTCACCGCTGCCACTGGCTGGGTGAACGCAGCACGATTCAAGGCGCCGAGTTGGCCCAGGGCCTGACGGGTGTCCTTGACCAGCAGTTGCGGCAGAGCGCTGTCGGCGACTTCGCGCTCGACCAGTGCCGCCACGGCGCCTTTGCCAGCGACATCATTCAGATAATCGTGGCCGTCGAAACGCGGGCCAGTCAGGGCAATGAACAGTTGGCCGGGCTGGATCGCGCGGCTGTCAATACTCACGCCGTTGAAACTGGCATCGTTGCCGATCAGACGGGCTTCGAGCGCGTTGGTCAATTCGCTGAGTGTCAGGGCCTTAAGCATGGGCCACCTCCCACGCGGTCAGGGCATGATCGGCCTCGACCAGATCGGAAAACGCATGGCGCACGCCGTTGATTTCCTGATAGTCCTCATGACCTTTGCCGGCCAGGACAATCACGTCGTCAGCGGTCGCGCCGGCAATCAATTGCGCGATGGCCTGGCCGCGACCGGCGACGAAAGTGACTTTATCCACAGCGGTAAAACCGGCGCGGATGTCGTCGAAAATCACAGCAGGATCTTCGGTGCGCGGGTTGTCATCTGTAACCAGCACCTGATCGGCCAGACGCTCGACCACTTCGGCCATCAACGGACGCTTGCCGCGGTCGCGATCACCGCCGCAGCCGAACAGGCACAGCAATTGGCCTTTGACGTGCGGGCGCAGTGCGGTGAGCACTTTTTCCAGGGCATCCGGGGTGTGGGCGTAATCGACCACCACCAGCGGCTGCGTGCCGCCGCCCAGACGCTGCATGCGACCGGCCGGGCCTTCGAGCTTCGGCAGCACCTTGAGAATTTCGTCGAGGGCGTAATCCAGACCTAGCAAGGCGCCGACTGCGGCCAGGACGTTACTCAGGTTGAAACGGCCGAGCAGCGTGCTGCGCAGGTGGTGTTCGCCCTGCGGCGTGACCAGTGTGGCGCGCACGCCGTGGTCGTCGAACTGCGCTTCGCGGCAGAACAGGTAAGCGCTGCTGTCGAGCAGGCTGTAGGTGATCAAACGCGACTCGCGTTTCTCCGCCGCCAGTTGCCGGCCGAAATCGTCGTCGAGGTTGACCACCCGGCACTTCAGGTCATTCCAGGCAAACAGCTTGGCCTTGGCCTCGGCGTACGCCTGCATGGTGCCGTGATAATCCAGATGATCGCGGGACAGGTTGGTCATCACTGCCACGTCGAACGCCAGCGCGGTAACCCGCCCCTGATCCAGACCGTGGGACGACACTTCCATGGCCACGGCTTTGGCGCCGGCCTTTTTCAGGTCACCCAGGGTCGCTTGCACGGCAATCGGGTTCGGTGTGGTGTGCAGGCCGCTTTCCAGCGCGCCATAGAAACCGGAACCGAGGGTGCCGACGATGCCGCAATGCTGACCGAGCAGATCCAGTGCCTGCGCGACCAGTTGGGTCACGCTGGTCTTGCCGTTGGTGCCGGTGACGCCGATCAGGTTCAGGTGATGACTCGGCTCACCGTAAAAACGTCCGGCGATGTCCGACAGCTGCGCCGCCAGACCTTTCACAGGAATCAGTGGCACGTCGGTGATTGGCAGCACGGTCGCGCCTTCGACTTCATAAGCCACAGCAGCCGCGCCGCGTTGCAGGGCATCGGCAATGTGCGCGCGGCCATCGAAACGGCCGCCGGGCACGGCGAGAAACAGGTCGCCGGCGCGTACGTTGCGGCTGTCCAGCGCCAGTTCACGGATCAACAGATCGTGGCCGGCGTGGGGGAATATCTTGTTCAGACTTAATGACATCAGCCGCGCCCTCCATTGGCTTTCAGCGGAACGACCGGGGTGGCGTTGGCCTGTTGCGTGGTCGGCAGGTTGTCCGGGGTCACGTTCATCAGGCGCAGGGTGCCGGACATCACACGGCTGAACACTGGCGCCGAGACCAGACCACCGAAGTAACCGGCCTTGGTCGGTTCATCGATCACCACAACGATGGCGTAACGCGGATCGCTCATCGGGCCGAAACCGGCGAACAGCGAACGGTAGGAGTTTTCCGCGTAGCCCTTGGTACCGACCGAGGTCTTGCGCGCAGTACCCGACTTGCCGCCGACGTGGTACGCCGGAACCTGCGCACGGAACACGCCGCGCGGCGCTTCGATCACTTGCTGCAACATGCCCTGCATGGTTTTCGCCACGGCTTCGGGCAACACTTGCGTGGTCTGCGGCATCTTGTCGGTTTTGATCAGGGTCAGCGGCGCGAGACGGCCGTTGTTGGCCAGCGCCGAGAACGCGTGCACCAGCTGGATTGCGGTCACGGAGATACCGTAGCCGTAAGACAAGGTTGCAGTTTCAGCCTTGCGCCATTCGCGATAGTTCGGCAGATTGCCGACGCGTTCGCCGGGGAAGCCCAGGCCGGTGTCCTGACCGAGGCCGACTTTCTGCGCCAGACGGAAAATGGTTTCGCCGCCGATATCGAAGGCGACCTTGCTCATGCCGACGTTACTGGAATTGATCAGGATGCCGGTCAGATCAAGCACCGGGCCTTCGGTCTTCGACACGTCTTTGATGGTGTACTTGCCGATCTGCAACGAGCCCGGATACACCTCGACGGTGTCGCTCGGTTTCCAGCGACCGGTTTCGATCGCCGCGCTCATGGAAATGGCTTTCATGGTCGAACCCGGTTCGAACACGTCGATCATCGCGCGGTTGCGCATCATCGCCGGTTGCAGGTTGCGACGGTTGTTCGGGTTGTAGGTCGGCTGGTTGACCATGGCCAGAATCTCGCCGGTCTTCACATCCATGATCACCAGACTGCCGGCCTTGGCGCCGTTCTCGATGATCGCGTTGCGCAGCTCGCGGTTGGCCAGGTATTGCAGACGCAGGTCAATCGACAACGCCAAGGGCTTGCCGGCCTTGGCGTTCTTGGTGACCTGAACATCCTTGATCAGCCGGCCACGGCGATCCTTGATGACTTGTCGTTTGCCCGGCACCCCGGCCAGCCATTCGTCATAGGCCAGCTCGACGCCTTCACGACCGTGATCGTCGATGTCGGTAAAGCCGACCATGTGCGCGGTGACTTCACCGGCCGGGTAGAAGCGGCGGAATTCTTCGATGCCGTACACGCCCGGCACTTTCAGATCGAGCACAGCCTGGCCCTGCTCGGGGGTCAACCCGCGCACCAGGTAAATGAATTCCTTGTTGGCCTGGGCTTCAAGGCGTTCGCTCAGGGCTTTCGGGTCCTGACCCAACGCGGCGGCAAGTGCCGGCCACTTCTCTTTGGCAGTCTGCATTTCCTTGGCGTTGGCCCACAGCGTGGTCACCGGCGTGCTGACGGCCAGAGGCTCGCCGTTACGGTCGGTGATCAGGCCACGGTGCGCCGGAATCGGAATGTGCCGCAGGCTGCGTGCGTCGCCCTGCCCCTTGAGGAAATCACGGTCGACCACTTGCAGGTCGATGATGCGCCAGCAGATCGCCGCGACCATCAGGCCGAGCAGTGCCACCATCAGGCGGAAGCGCCACGGGAACAGTGCGCCTTCGAGTTTCATCATGGCGCCACCATCTTCACGTCAGCCGCGCCAGGGATGTGCATTTTCAGTTGTTCGGTCGCCAGCACTTCGATGCGGCTATGCGCAGTCCAGGTGCTCTGCTCGAGAATCAGCCGGCCCCACTCGGCCTGCGCCTTGTCGCGCACGCTGAGCTCGTTGTACAGGGTGTTGAGCAACTGCCGGTTCCAGTGCGCGCTGTACGACACGGCGATCGCCGAAAACAGCACGCCGATAAACAGCAGCAGCATCAGAAAGCTGCCGCCGGGCAGTGGCTTGGCGAAAAGCTTGCTCACCGCAACTTCTCCGCGACACGCATGACGGCGCTACGGGAACGTGGGTTGGCTTTGAGCTCGGCGTCGGAGGCCGTCTGCGCTTTGCCGTGGACTTTGATTTTCGGTTCGAAGGCGACGTGGCGAACCGGCAGGTTGCGCGGCAGGTTGTCGGCTTCGCCTTTCACCAGCTTGCGCATGAACAGTTTGACGATGCGGTCTTCCAGCGAGTGGAAGCTGATCACCACCAGACGACCGCCGATTTCCAGCGCTTCCAGGGCGGCGTCGAGACCGGCTTCCAGGTCGCCCAGTTCGTTATTGACGTGAATGCGCAAACCCTGAAACGCGCGAGTGGCCGGGTTCTTGCCCTTTTCCCACGCCGGGTTGGCGACTTTCAGCACTTCGGCCAGATCGGCAGTGCGTTCGAATGGCTTGATGTCACGACGCTCAGCGACGGCTCGGGCCATGCGCCCGGAAAAACGTTCTTCACCGTATTCCTTGAACACCCGGGCGATTTCTTCCACCGGCGCGGTGTTGACGAATTCGGCGGCGCTGATGCCACGGGACGGGTCCATGCGCATGTCCAGCGGCCCGTCATTGAGGAAGCTGAAGCCACGCTCGGCGTCGTCAAGTTGCGGCGACGATACGCCGAGGTCGAGCAGAATGCCGCTGACCTTGCCGGTCAGGCCTTGTTCGGCAACCACCGAACCGAGCTCGGCAAAGCTGCGCTGCACAACGACAAAGCGGCCGTCTTCGGCCGCTAGCGCTTGCCCGGTGGCAATCGCTTGTGGATCCTTGTCGAATCCGATAAGTCGACCGTCCGGCCCGAGCTGGCTGAGGATCAACCGGCTGTGCCCGCCGCGCCCGAACGTGCCGTCCAGATAGCAGCCATCAGGACGTACGGCGAGAGCCTCGACGGCTTCGTCAAGCAGTACGGTGATGTGGTTAAAGCCGCTATCAATAGTCACAGGATCAAATCACGCAGTTCATCAGGCATCGCGCCCGGTTGTTGAATAGCAGCAAGGTCAGCGGCAGATACCGCGTTCCATGCATCCTCGTCCCACAGTTGGAACTTGTTCAGTTGGCCGACCAGCATCGCGCGCTTGTCCAGCTTGGCGTACTCGCGCAAACGCGGCGGAACCAGGAAACGACCACTGCCATCGAGTTCGAGGTCGACGGCATTGCCAATCAATAAACGCTGCAGCCGACGGTTCTCTTCGCGAAGCGAAGGGAGTGCGCGCAACTTGGTTTCAATAATTTCCCACTCGTCGAGCGGGTAGACACACAGACACGGATCAACGGCATCAATGGTCACGATCAATTGGCCGGAACTACGCGAATCGAGCTCGTCACGGTACCGGCTCGGCATGGCGAGACGGCCCTTTGCATCGAGACTGATAGCGTTAGCTCCGCGAAACACGTCAGCGTTTCTCCAATTTTTATCGTTTTGAGCTCAAAAAACCCACTTCATGCCACTTTCCGCCACTTGCGCACACTATAGGAATGCGCCCACCACACCGTCAAGGCGCGGATTAAAGGAAAAGCCTTACAGAACGGAGATTTAGCGACGTAAAAGGAGGCTCAACGAGAATCTGACGTGAAGTTTTGACCAATAACCTGATACAGCACTGAAAGCTGCGTTCGAAAGTTAAAGTAGTTTGTTAAGAGTAAGATTTTTTCGGTATTACGAATGCGCTTCGGCTGTTGATTGAAGCAAGGTGGGAAAAGGCTATTACCGCGTTTGCCGCTGCCGGAATTTCAGACCAGGCCGGCTGATATTACACAGCCGCGTCTTCTTTGTTTCAAGCAGGGAAAGAAAAAGGTGGAGAGTCGATCTGTAAGCCGGGTTCTGTCTTGAACAGTCATTCGTCTACGATGGCCATCACTGGACATCTTTAGCAACCTACCCGGTCCCAGCGCGGGCCACGCCTTGGGACCCTATTTGGTCTTGCTCCAAGTGGGGTTTACCTAGCCACGAACTGTTGCCAGACGTGCGGTGCGCTCTTACCGCACCTTTTCACCCTTACCGGCGCTTGCGCGCTTAGGCGGTTATTTTCTGTGGCACTTTCCGTAGGCTCACGCCTCCCAGGCATTACCTGGCACTTCGCCCTATGGAGCCCGGACTTTCCTCCCCCCCCTAATTTTCATAGAGGGCAGCGACTGTCCGATCGACTCTCCGCCGAGAAGGTTAACGGCAGAGCGCCGGAAGAACAAGCGCTAAAACCCTCAGGAACGCCATGGGCGACGGCTTACACGCCTTTCTGTTTATCCAGCGCCACCTGATAAAGCACGTTTTTGCGCTCGCCGGTGATTTGCGCTGCCAGTGCGGCGGCGCGCTTGAGCGGCATTTCTTCGAGCAGCAGATCGAGGATGCGCATGGCTTCACTGCTGACCGCGTCCTCCGACTCTGGCGCGGTCCAGCCGGCCACCAGCACCACGCACTCGCCGCGCTGCTGATTGCTGTCGGACTCGACGAACGCACGCAGTTCGCTGAGCGGCAGGCCTTTGAGGGTTTCGAAGGTTTTGGTGATTTCCCGCGCCAGCAATGCCTGACGCTCGCCACCGAACACCGCTTCCATGTCCTGCAAGCATTCAAGGATGCGATGCGGCGCCTCATAGAAAATCAACGTGCGCGGCTCTTCTTTTACCGCTTCCAGACGCGCCTTGCGCCCGACCGATTTGGCCGGCAGGAAGCCTTCGAAGATGAAACGATCGGACGGCAATCCCGCCGCCGACAGCGCCGCAATCAACGCGCAGGCACCCGGCACCGGCACCACATTGATGCCGGCCGCACGGGCCTGACGCACCAGGTGATAACCCGGATCGGAGATCAATGGCGTGCCGGCATCGGAAATCAGCGCGACGTTGTCGCCCGCCAGCAACCGGGTAATAAAGCGGCTACCCTCATCCCGTTCGTTGTGCTCGTGGCACGCGGCCAACGGCGTGCCGATACCGAAGTGCTGCATCAGACGCGCCGAGTGCCGCGTGTCTTCCGCCGCAATCAACGCCACTTCACGGAGGATCTTCAGGGCCCGGGCGCTGATGTCGTCCAGGTTGCCGATGGGCGTCGCCACCACATAAAGCGAGCCAGCAGCGGAATTCAAAGGACCTGGAGCAGTCAAAGCGCACACCTCGTGATCGGTAAAAGCGGCCATTGTAGCGCGTCAGGAGGATTGCGATGCGCTCCAGCCGAGCGCGGTTTTCCGCACGGTTGTGTGCTTGCGCAACATTTACGCCAGCTAAATTGACCGATTCACACCAGTAACATCGCGCCCCGGCCAGTGCTTGGGTACAATTCCACGCTAATTTGATCGAGTATCAGGAACACTTACATGATCGCTTGCCTGCGGCTGTTCACTGCCCTCTGCCTCGCTGCCTTGTTGGCCGCGTGTGCCAGCTCCCCTTCCTCCAGCCTTGGCGAACTTCCACGGACTCCGGACGCCAGCATCGAGCAACTGCTCGAACAGGCTGCCCAGGCCAAGACCCCGGAACAAGCCGCCCTGCTGCGCCTCAGCGCGGCGGACCAGGCTTACCGCCAAGGCAATGCCGGCCAGTCCGCGCAAATCCTGCAACAAGTGCCGGTGGAGCAACTCAAGCCAGGCCAGCAGATTTTCGCCAACACGCTGTCCGCCGAACTGGCCATGACCCGCAATCAGCCGAAAGCCGCGCTGACTGCCCTGAGCCATCCAAGCTTCCAGAAGCTCGGTGAAATGCCGCAAGAGCAGCAAGTCCGCACCGGCACTGTTCACGCCCGCGCCCTTGAAGCTGATGGCCAGACACTCGCCGCTGCTCGCGAGCGTGTGTTCATCGCGCCGATGCTGGAAGGCGAAGCGGCGAGCAAGAACCACGAAGCGATCTGGACCCTGATCGCCTCGCTGCCAACCGATCAACTGCAACCCAACACCACCGATGATCTCGGCGGCTGGATGGCGCTGGCGCAAGCGGTGAAAACCGCCGGTACGCTGGAGCAGCAGCAAGCCGCGATCGACACCTGGCGCGCGCAGAATCCAAAGCACCCAGCCGCAATCAACCTGCCGCTGCCGCTGACAAAACTCAAGGAACTGGCCAGCCAGCCACTGAGCAAAATCGCCCTGCTGCTGCCACAGGACGGCCAGTTGGCGTCGGTCGGCAAAGCACTGCGTGAAGGCTTCATGGCCGCGCATTATCAGGCGCAGCAGGCCGGGCAGAACCCACCTGCCATCGAGTTCTACGACAGTTCGAAACTGACCTCGATGGACGAGTTCTATCGCAAGGCTCAGGCTGACGGCGTGCAACTGGTGGTTGGCCCGCTGGAAAAACCCCTGGTCAAACAGCTGAGCACTCGCCCGCAACTGCCGATCACCACCCTTGCGCTGAACTACAGCGAAGGCGAGCAGGGCCCGGCGCAATTGTTCCAGTTCGGTCTGGCGGCTGAAGACGAAGCTCGTGAAGTGTCCCGTCGCGCCCGCGCCGATGGTCTGCATCGCGCTGCGATCATGGTGCCGAAGGGCGAATGGGGCGATCGCGTTCTGCGCGCCTTCAGCCAGGACTGGCAAGCCAACGGCGGCAGCATCGTTGCCACCGAGCGTGTTGATCAGCCGGTGCAACTGGCCCAGCAGATTGCCGACATGTTCCAGCTGCGTCAGAGCGAAGCCCGCGCCAAGAGCCTGCAGAACGTTGCCGGCACTAACGTTGCCGCCCAGCCGTCGCGCCGTCAGGATATTGAATTCATCTTCCTCGCCGCGACGCCGCAGCAAGCCCAGCAGATCAAACCGACCCTGAATTTCCAGTACGCCGGTGACGTGCCGGTCTACGCGACTTCCCACGTCTACAGCGCCAGCGGCGACGTCAACCAGTACAACGACATGAACGGCATTCGCTTCTGCGAAACCCCATGGCTCCTGGAAACCAGCGATCCGCTGCGCCAGCAAGTCACTGCACAATGGCCGCAAGCCAACGGCAGCCTTGGTCGCCTGTACGCCATGGGCGCCGATGCCTACCGTCTCGCTCCACGCCTGGGCCAGCTCAAAGCCCTGCCGGACAGCCGCATCGAAGGTCAGTCGGGCAGCCTCGGCATGACCCAGACACAGCGCGTTGTGCGGCAGTTGCCTTGGGCGCAGTTCGTCAGCGGTCAGGTACAGCGCCTGCCGGACACGCCGCGCTGATGCCCGACAGGTCACGCTCGCAAAGCGGCAAGGATGCCGAGCGCCAGGCGCTCGAACATCTGCAACAACACGGGCTGCGCCTGCTGGCGCAGAACTGGTTATGCAAACGCGGCGAGCTTGATCTGGTCATGCTTGATGGCGATACAGTAGTATTCGTTGAAGTTCGCTACAGAAAAAACACTCAATGGGGTGGCGCGCTCGCCAGTATCGACGAGCGCAAGCAGCAGAAACTGATCTATGCAGCACAGTATTTTCTTCAGCGCGAGTCGCGTTGGGCCAATTCCCCCTGCCGCTTCGATGTGGTGGCGATCGAAAGCCACCCCGATCAGCTGAACTGGTTGCAGAATGCTTTCGACAGTTGATCGCCTGCTCGCTGCCCCGTTTTCGTCCGACACATTTTGCTCTTTGCTTTGCGGGTTGCACATTCACGTGCCGAACAGCCGCGCCACTTAAGGTCACACAGATGGACATGCAATCCCGAATTCGCCAGCTTTTCAAGGCCAGTATCGACACCAAAGAACAGGCGATGAACGTAGTTGCACCGCACATCGAGCAAGCCAGCCAGATCATGGTCAACGCCCTGCTCAACGAAGGCAAAATGCTCTCGTGCGGCAACGGCGGCTCGGCCGGCGACGCTCAGCATTTCTCGTCGGAACTTCTCAACCGTTTCGAGCGCGAGCGTCCAAGCCTGCCAGCGATTGCGCTGACCACTGACACCTCGACGATCACCTCGATCTCCAACGACTACAGCTATAACGAAGTATTCTCCAAGCAGATCCGCGCCCTCGGCCAGCCAGGCGATGTGTTGCTGGCGATTTCGACCAGCGGTAATTCGGCGAACATTATTCAAGCGATCCAGGCCGCACATGATCGCGAAATGATTGTCGTAGCTTTGACCGGACGCGATGGCGGCGGCATGGCGTCGCTGCTGCTGCCCGAGGACGTCGAAATTCGCGTCCCGGCCTACGTCACTGCACGTATTCAGGAAGTCCACTTGCTGGCGATCCATTGCCTTTGCGATCTGATCGACAGCCAACTGTTCGGGAGTGAAGAATGACCCCTAATCGCCTTGGCCTTCTGGCCTTGACACTGTGCCTCGGCATCAGCGGCTGCACCTCGGTGGTGAATGCCAGCCGTGAAGCGCCGATCGAAGACGACCGTGGCACGCGCACCTTCGGCAGCAAGATCGACGACTCGTTGATCGAAACCAAGGCGGGCGTGAACATCGCCAAGGCCGACCCGGCCCTGGACAACGATTCACACATCGTCATCACCAGCTTCAACGGTGTCGTCCTGCTCGCCGGCCAGACGCCACGCGAGGACCTTAAGGCCAAGGCTGAACAAGCCGCCGCCAACGTCCAGCGCGTGAAGAAAGTCCACAACGAGCTGCAAGTGCTGCAACCGTCCTCCCTGCTCGCCCGTCAGAACGATGCGTGGCTGACCACCAAGATCAAGACGCAGATGCTCACCGACGCCAGCATTCCCGGCTCGCGCATCAAGGTCGTGACCGAAAACGGCATCGTCTACCTGCTGGGCCTGCTGACCAAACAGGAAGCCACTCAGGCGACCAATCTCGTTCAGGGTGTGTCCGGTGTGCAGAAGATCGTGAAGCTGTTCGAATACATCGACTGACCGCAAACGTCAGGCACAAAAAAGGCGATCCATCCGGATCGCCTTTTTTTATTTCACAACCTTCAAGCTCGGCCGGCCACTTGGGCGCGGCGGCTCGCTGCCCGGTGGCGGCGAGTCGTCATCCGGATCGATGTCTTCCTCGTCGTCCATCGGCAACTCGAGGTCAAACACCATACCCTGGCCGTTTTCCCGGGCGTAGATGCCCAGAATCGCGCTGATCGGCACATAGAGGCTGTGTGGAACACCGCCGAAGCGGCCTTCGAACGTCACCACGTCGTTGTCCATGTGCAGATGACGCACAGCACTCGGCGAGATGTTCAGGACGATCTGGCCGTCACTGGCAAAGCCTTGTGGCACCTGCACCGCCGGGTACTCGGAGTTGACCAGCATGTGCGGGGTGCAATCGTTATCCACAATCCACTCGTAGAGCGCGCGGACCAGATAAGGTCGACTGGAGTTCATAGCGGCTCCTTAAGCCTTAGCGCATATCGCGTTCGACACCAGACAGACTCGCCTGGAAAGCCTCACGCGCAAACTGACGCTCCATATAATCAAGCAGCGGCTTGGCCGGCCGCGGCAGTTCAATACCCAGAATCGGCAAACGCCAGAGTATGGGTAATAGGCAGCAATCCACCAGACTTTGTTCCTCACTGAGGAAGAACGGTTTGTCGGCAAACAGCGGCGAAACGCCGGTCAGGCTTTCGCGCAGCTCCTTGCGCGCCACGACCCGTGCGGCCTCTTTGCTCTTGGGATCCAGAATCAGATCCACCAGCCCGCACCAGTCACGCTGAATCCTGTGAATCAGCAGACGGCTGTTGGCCCGCGCCACCGGATAAACCGGCATCAGCGGCGGGTGCGGGTAACGCTCATCCAGATACTCCATCACCACGGTCGACTCCCACAACGCCAGGTCACGATCGACCAGCGTCGGCAGACTGCCGTAAGGGTTCACCTCAATCAGTTTAGGCGGCTGGCGGCCCGCTTCCACGTAAATGATTTCGGCGCTGACACCCTTCTCTGCAAGCACGATGCGCACTCGGTGGGAATAGTGGTCGGCGGGGTCGGAGTAACAGGCCAACCGATTGGTCACGCCCATGGCGATCCTCCTCGCTTGTTGAATTTGTCGGAACCGGAAAAACGCGCGCGCCCAGAGGGCACCTCCCGCAGGGTCTGACGGAGCAGACCCTGCTTTAGCGGAGGCGCCCTTGGGCGCGCGCGATTAACAGCAATGCTTGAAGCGTATCAGTGCACGTCTTTCCAGTATTCACGCTTGAGCAGGTAGGCGAACACAAAGAAGAACGCCAGGTACAGCAAGACATAAGTACCGATGCGCTGATGTTGCAGCTTAACCGGGTTAGCCGAGTAAGCCAGGAAGGTTACCAGATTCTTGACCTTCTCATCGAACTGCTCTTCGTTCAGAGCACCTGACTTCGGCACGATGGTCAGTTGATCGCACGCTTCATGGGTCAGCGGCGTGCCGGTCAGCGGATCGTATTGTTTCTTGCCGTCCTCGACGATCTGCACCTGTTTGCAGCCGACTACCTGACGACCCTGCAGGCCAACCAGTACGTTAGGCATGCCGACGTTCGGGAAGACCTTGTTGTTCACGCCCCATGGACGCGCCGGATCTTCGTAGAACGACTTCAGGTAACCGTAGAGCCAGTCGGTACCGCGCACCCGCGCCACCAGCGTCAGGTCCGGCGGCGCTGCGCCGAACCAGGTTTTGGCGTCGGCCGGTTGCATACCGATGTTCATGTGGTCGCCGATCTTGGCGCCGGTGAACACCAGCTTCTCCAGCATCAATTCGTGCGGGATGCCGAGGTCATCGGCAACGCGCTCGTAACGCTGGAACTTGGCACTGTGACAACCCATGCAATAGTTTGCGAAAGTCCGCGCACCATCCTGCAGGGCGGCTTTGTCGGAGACGTCGATATCGACATGTTCCAGTTCCGGACCATGGCCCTCGGCAGCAAAAACCAGGGAAGGCAGCGCAGCAAAAAACAGAGCAAGAAATAACTTTTTCATCAGCCAGTCACCCTTTCCGGAACCGGTTTGGTCTTCTCGAGCCGGGTGTAGAACGGCATCAGAATGAAGTAGGCGAAATAAAGGAAGGTGCAGACCTGCGACAGCAGCGTGCGCCCCGGTGTCGGCGCCAGAACGCCCAGAATGCCGAGAATCACAAAGGAAATGCAGAACACCACCAGCCAGATTTTGCTCAGCCAGCCTTTGTAGCGCATCGATTTCACCGGACTGCGATCCAGCCACGGCAGTACGAACAGCACCGCAATTGCAGCACCCATGGCGATAACGCCCAAGAGCTTGTCCGGCACCGCACGCAGGATTGCGTAGAACGGCGTGAAGTACCAGACCGGGGCAATATGCTCAGGTGTCTTGAACGGGTTGGCCGGCTCGAAGTTAGGTTTTTCGAGGAAGTAGCCGCCCATTTCCGGGAAGAAGAACACAATGAAGCAGAAGATGAACAGGAACACCACGACGCCGACAATGTCCTTCACCGTGTAGTACGGGTGGAACGCAATGCCGTCCAGCGGGATGCCGTTTTCGTCTTTGTGCTTCTTGATATCGACGCCGTCAGGGTTGTTCGAACCCACTTCGTGCAGCGCCAGAATGTGCAGCACCACTAGACCGAGAATCACGATTGGCAATGCGACAACGTGCAAGGCAAAGAAGCGGTTCAGGGTGATTCCGGAGATCAGGTAGTCACCACGAATCCACTGGGTCAGGTCATCGCCGATCAGCGGAATCGCACCGAACAGCGAGATGATCACCTGGGCGCCCCAGTACGACATTTGGCCCCACGGCAGCAGGTAACCCATGAACGCTTCAGCCATCAGCGCCAGATAGATCAGCATGCCGAACACCCAGACCAGCTCGCGCGGTTTCTGGTACGAACCGTAGAGCAGGCCGCGGAACATGTGCAGATAGACGACGATGAAAAATGCCGAGGCGCCGGTCGAGTGCAGCAGACGCAGGATCGAGCCGTACTCGACGTCGCGCATGATGTATTCAACAGAAGCAAAGGCTTCCTCTGCCGACGGCGTGTAGCTCATCGTCAGCCAGACACCGGTGACGATCTGGTTGACCAGCACCAGCAGCGCCAGCGAGCCGAAGAAATAGAAGAAGTTGAAGTTTTTCGGTGCGTAATATTTGCTGAGATGGTCTTCCCACATTTTCGTCGCTGGAAAGCGCGCATCAACCCAATCCATGAACTTGCTCATCACGCTTTCTCCGTATCGACGCCAATGACAATCAGGTCATCGGTCTCATAGGAATGCGGGGGAACTGGCAGGTTCAAAGGCGCAGGTTGCGACTTGTAGACGCGGCCAGCCAGATCGTAATGGGAACCGTGGCACGGGCAGAAATAGCCGCCTACCCAGTCTTTGCCCAGATCCGCAGGTGCCACTTCGGGACGGAAGGTCGGTGAGCAACCCAGGTGCGTACAGATCCCGATCAGCAGCAGAATTTCCGGCTTGATCGAGCGTACTTCCGGGTCGACATAAGTGGGTTGCGTGGAGTTTTTGGAGGTCGGATCGGAGAGCTGACCCTCGATCTTTTTGAGATTCCCCAGGATTTCCTCCGTACGGCGGACAATGAACACCGGCTGGCCGCGCCATTCAGCAATCATCTGCTGGCCTGGCTCGATTTTGCTGACATTCACTTTCACCGGTGCACCGGCGGCTTTCGCCTTGGCACTGGGAAACCATGACCCCACGAACGGGACCGCAGCCCCCACCGCTCCTGCAGCACCCACCACGGATGTGGCTGCCACCAAGAAGCGACGCCGGCCTGCATTCACGCCGTCATTGCTCATTCAGTCCTCTCCCATCAGCTTTTTTGGCCTGTTAAATCAGGCGTCTACTAAATAAATCAAATGTTACTTATAAAAATTTTGCCCGAATGGTAATGAAAACCCCTAATTCTGACAAGGTTAATTCCCGGGAGCTCAGCCCCTCAAGCCTTGGAGTATAGGGGGTCTACGGATGTGGCAAGTTGTCACAACGCAATTCTTTGATAAATCGCAGGCATAAAAAAACGCCCGCTTCCGTGAGGAGGCGGGCGTTCTTTTTTGAACGTGGAAGCGGAATTAACGCTTCGAGTACTGCGGACGCTTACGCGCTTTACGCAGACCGACTTTCTTACGTTCAACTTCACGGGCGTCGCGGGTAACGAAGCCAGCTTTGCGCAGAGCGCTACGCAGGGTTTCGTCGTAGTCCATCAGAGCGCGAGTGATGCCGTGGCGGATTGCGCCAGCCTGACCACTTACACCACCGCCGATCACGGTGACGTAGATGTCGAACTTCTCGACAGTCTCGGTCAGCTCCAGCGGCTGACGAACTACCATGCGGGCAGTTTCGCGGCCGAAGAAGTTATCCAACGAACGGTTGTTGATGGAGATGTTACCAGTACCCGGACGCAGGAAAACGCGTGCGGTTGCGGTCTTGCGACGGCCAGTGCCGTAATTTTGAGTCGCCGACATAATGAACTATTCCGTTAAATCTTCAGTTCTTGGGGCTGCTGAGCAGTATGAGGGTGTGCAGCGCCCGCATAGACTTTCAGCTTACGGTACATGTCGCGACCCAGTGGGTTTTTAGGCAGCATGCCTTTAACCGCGGTCTCGATCACGCGCTCAGGGGCTTTGGCGATCAGCTTTTCAAAGTTGATCGACTTGATGCCGCCCGGGAAACCGGAGTGGGAGTAGTACATTTTGTCAGTGGTTTTAGCGCCGGTAACACGGATCTGCTCGGCGTTGATGACGACGATGTAGTCGCCGGTGTCAACGTGAGGAGTGTACTCAGGCTTGTGCTTGCCACGCAGACGGCTCGCGATTTCGGTGGCCAGACGACCCAGGGTCTGACCAGCAGCGTCGACGACAAACCAGTCGCGCTTTACTGTTTCCGGTTTAGCAGTAAAAGTTTTCATTCTTTATAGCCTCAGGGGCCGCCTGTAAATAAGACGGCGGATCTTACTGAATAGTGCGTACTTTGACAAGTCAAAGGCAGCCGGATACAGACGCTTTCGGGGGCTCGGGTCGGCGCGTCCGTTCAACGGCAAGATTCTTCGGCGGCGGCGCATCACTTCCACTGCAGAAAGAGGTCGGCAATTATGCAGATTGCGAAAAATTTTTCAACCTGCTTTTATGATTGTTTTGCCCAAGGAGCACCCGATGGACTATCGCCAGCTAGGCCGTACCGACCTGAACGTGAGTGCAATCTGCCTCGGCACCATGACCTGGGGCGAGCAAAACACTGAAGCTGAAGCCTTCGCCCAGATCGAAAGGGCCAAGGAAGCCGGGATCAATTTCCTCGACACCGCCGAAATGTATCCGGTGCCGCCAAAAGCCGAAACCTACGCCACCACCGAGCGCTACATCGGCAATTACTTCAAGCGTCGCGGTGACCGTGCCGACTGGATCCTCGCCAGCAAGATCGCCGGCCCCGGCAACACCATCGACTACATCCGCGACAAGAACCTGCGGCACAACCGTCAACACATCACCGAAGCACTGGACGGCAGCCTCAAGCGCCTGCAGACCGATTACATCGACCTGTACCAACTGCACTGGCCGGAACGCAGCACCAACTTTTTCGGACAGCTGGGCTACAAGCACAAGATCGAAGCCAACCTGACCCCGCTCGAAGACACCCTCGAGGCTCTCGACGAGCAGGTAAAGGCCGGCAAGATCCGCCACATCGGTCTGTCCAACGAAACGCCATGGGGCACCATGCGTTTTCTCGCGTTGGCCGAAGCCCGTGGCTGGCCGCGCGCCGTGTCGATCCAGAACCCCTACAACCTGCTCAACCGCAGCTTCGAAGTGGGCCTGGCGGAGATCGCCATCCGCGAACAGTGCGGCCTGCTCGCCTATTCGCCACTGGCGTTCGGCTTCCTCTCCGGCAAGTACGAAGGCGGCGCCCGCCCACCGAAAGGCCGCCTGAGCCTGTACAGCCGCTTCAGCCGCTATTTCAACCCGCAATCGGAAGCGGCGTGCAGCCGTTACGTGGCACTGGCCCGTGAGCACGGTCTGGATCCGGCGCAAATGGCCCTGGCGTTCGTGACCCAGCAACCGTTCGTGACCAGCAACATCATTGGCGCGACGACGCTGGAACAGCTGGACAGCAACATTGCCAGTTTTGATCTGAAACTGTCTGATGAGGTGTTGGCCGGGATCGAAGCGATTCACAAGGATCATCCGAACCCTGCACCTTGAATGACCGCTAGAAGCTTTGCGAGCAGGCTCGCTCTCACAGGTACGGTGATCCCCTGTGGGAGCGAGCCTGCTCGCCAACAGGCCCGCCAATACAGCGAAGATCAGAGCGACCGCGCAATAATCTCCTTCATGATTTCATTGGTGCCGGCATAGATCCGTTGCACCCGCGCATCCGCCCACGCCCGGGCTACCGGGTATTCCCACATGAAGCCGTAGCCACCATGCAGTTGCACGCATTCGTCGAGCACTTTGCACTGCAGGTCGGTGCCCCAATACTTGGCCATCGCCGCCGTCGGCACATCGAGTTTGCCTTGCAGGTGCAGTTCCAGGCAGCGGTCAACGAAGACTCGGCCAATCTGAATCTCGGTAGCCATCTCGGCCAGTTTGAAGCGGGTGTTCTGGAAGTCGGCAATCGCCTTGCCGAACGCCTTGCGATCGCGGGTGTAATCCAGCGTCCATTGCAGCGCTGCCTCGGCCGAGGCCAGCCCGCCGATGGCCACGGTCAGGCGCTCCTGCGGTAATTCCTGCATCAGATAGGCAAACCCGGCACCCGCCTGCCCGAGAAGGTTTTCCTTCGGCACACGAACGTCCTGGAAGAACAATTCCGAAGTGTCCTGCGCTTTCATGCCGACCTTCTCCAGGCGCTTGCCCTTCTCGAAGCCCGGCGTATTTGCCTCCACCAGAAACAGGCTGGTGCCCTTGGCGCCGGCCTTCGGATCGGTCTTTGCCACCACAATCACCAGGTCAGCCAGAAAGCCATTGGTGATGAAGGTTTTCGAGCCGTTGATCACATATTCGTCACCTTCCAGTACCGCTGTGGTCTTGACCCCTTGCAGGTCGGAACCGGCGCCAGGCTCGGTCATGGCAATCGCTGTGACCATTTCGCCCGAGACCAGCTTCGGCAGGTATTTGTGCTTCAGTGCTTCGCTGCCGTAATGCAGGATGTACGGCGCGACGATGTCCGAGTGCAGGGAAAAGCCGATGCCGGTCAGGCCCAGGCGACCGACCTCTTCAATCACCACGGTGCTGTACAAAAAATCCGCGCCCAGTCCGCCATATTCCTCTGGCAGATGCGAACAGAGCATCCCCGCCTCCCCCGCTTTGTTCCAGAGTGCGCGATCGATGTGCCCCTGCTTCTCCCACTGAGCGTGATACGGCACGGCCTCTTTTTCGAGGAAAGTTCGTACGCTGTCGCGGAACAATTCGTGCTCGGAGCTGAACAGGGTTCTGGGGATCATGCGGCACCTTTGTTTTTGTTGGAGGGATACGGCATTCAGAGACTAAGCCCGACTCCCGCTACGCGACACTGGACACATCCGACAAAAAATAAGACGATCCAGCCGTCTGGTGACCACTTTCCCTTATAAAAACAAAACAAAAGTTGAATTATGTCCAAGCACGTCTCCCCGCCCTTGCGGCGCGTCAGCATCCTGGCCGTCGACCGGGTTTTCGCTTACACCCTCATGCAGGCTAAGGATTTTTTCCATGTGGCCAGCCTGCGTTATGGCAAACAACTGGGCCATGGCCTGACGCCGGCGTTCGAAACGCGCCTGGTCAGCCCTGATGGCAAACCGGTAAAAAGCTTCAGCGATGTAGTCATGCCGGTCGACGGCGGCCTGGAAAACGCCGATGTGATCATCCTCCCGGCGTTCTGGGACGATTTCGACACGCTGTGCAGCCGTTATCCGCAGATCCTCCCTTGGCTGCGTGAACAGCATGCGCGCGGCGCGGTGTTATGCGGTGAAGCCACGGGAGTGTTCTGGCTCGCCGAAGCCGGCCTGCTCAATGGCAAGGAAGCGACCACCTACTGGCGCTTCTTCAATGCATTCGCCGAGCGCTTCCCCAAGGTCTATCTGAATCAGGACAAGCACCTGACCGATGCCGACAATCTCTACTGCGCCGGCGGCACCACCTCGGCCTGCGACTTGTACATCTACCTGATCGAACGCTTCTGCGGCTCGAACGTGGCGCAGGCCGTGGCTCGCGACATTCTTTACGAAGTGCAGCGCAGCTATTCGCCGGGACGCATCGGTTTCGGCGGGCAGAAACTGCACCAGGACGTGATCATTCTGCAGATCCAGCATTGGCTCGAAGAACATTTCGCCGACAAGTTCCGCTTCGAAGACGTCGCCCGCGAGCACGGTATGAGCATCCGCAATTTCATGCGTCGCTTCCAGACCGCCACCGGCGACAAGCCGCTGCACTACTTGCAGCGCCTGCGCATCGAGACCGCCAAGGGCTTGCTTTCGGGCACACGCAAAAGCATCAAGACCATCAGTTATGAGGTCGGTTACGACGATGCGAGCTTCTTTGCGCGACTGTTCCGCCAGCACACAGAACTGTCGCCTAACCAGTATCGGCAGCAGTTTCAGCAGGCGGCATAATTTTCCTGCAACAGCGCAATTCCAATGTGGGAGCGAGCCTGCTCGCGATTGCGTCCGTCCGTGCAGCATTGATGTTACTGACCCAACGCTATCGCGAGCAGGCTCACTCCTACAGGGTGTTGCGGTGAATTCTGGATATAAAAAAAGGGCCTGCAATCGCAGGCCCTTTTTCTTTGCCGAAACTCCGCTTAAGGCTTGTGCGCCCGCGACAGAAACTCGTGGGATTGCATCTCCAGCAGGCGGCTCAGCGTGCGCTGGAACTCGAAGGTCAGGCGTCCGCCGGTGTACAGATCCTTCAGCTCGACTTCGGCAGAAATGATCAGTTTGACGTTGCGATCGTAGAACTCGTCGACCATGTTGATGAAGCGCCGGGCGATGTCGTCGGTGGTGACGCTCATCTGCTCGACGCCGCTGAGCAGCACCGCGTGAAAGATCTTGCCCAGTTCGATGTAGTCGTTCTGGCTGCGCGGGCCGTCGCACAGTTCGCGGAAGTCGAACCAGGCCACGTCATCACAGGTACGCAGGGCGCGGATTTCGCGGTTCTCGATGATCAGTACATCGTTCTCCACCGCCGCCGTGCACTCCGGCGTCAGTGCCTTGAAGCTCTTGCGCAGGCTTTCGTGCGCCGCTTCGTCGAGCGGATAGTGGAACAGCTCGGCTTGCTCGAGGTGACGCAGACGGTAGTCGACGCCGCTGTCGACGTTGACGATCTCGGTGTTCTGCTTGATCAGCGCGATGGCCGGGAGGAAGCGCGCGCGTTGCAGGCCGTCCTTGTACAGACCGTCAGGCACGATGTTCGAGGTCGCAACCAGGGTCACGCCGTTCTTGAACAGCTCTTCCATCAGCGTGCCGAGGATCATCGCGTCGGTGATGTCGGAGACGAAGAATTCATCGAAGCAGATCACCCGCGACTCGGCCGCGAAGCGCTTGGCAATGATGGTCAGCGGGTTCTTCTCGCCGCCGAGGGTTTTCATTTCTTCGTGCACACGCTTCATGAAGCGGTGGAAGTGCGTGCGGGTCTTTTCCTTGAACGGCAGTGCTTCGAAGAAGGTGTCGACCAGGTAAGTCTTGCCGCGACCGACGCCGCCCCAGAAATACAGGCCCTTGACCGGTGCCTGATCCTTTTTGCCAAACAGCTTGCCGAGAAATCCCGGCTTGTTCTGGTCGGCGGCGATCAAGTCGTCGTACAGACGCTGCAAGTGACGCACAGCAGTTTCCTGCGCGGCGTCATGGAAGAAGTCCGGGCGTTTCAGATCAGCTTGATATCGTTCTAGGGGCGTCATAATTCGTTAGCAAGGCAACAAAAACGGGCCGTCACTGTAGCGACGGCCTGTGGGAATGGCAATCGGCCCTTGGTCGGGTCGTGCCTCCGATCAGTCCTGCGCTGGGGTCAGCGCTACGCGCAACGCCTCGATGGCGGCATCTCGCGCTGCAGCATCGGCGAAGGCTGGGCTGTCACCCACGCGCTCACCGGCCAGCCAGACGCTGAAGCTCAGGCCTTCAGTGCGTACGTCCAGCGGTTCGCCGGACTGCAACTGTTTGGTCGCCTGTCCAGCGGTTTTGCCATCGGCGAAGTTGCGCGACAGCAGCAGTTGCTCGCCATCAGCCGCCAGCAGACGGAAACGGAAGCTGCCATCCTCTTCGCGGAAGCTGACGAAACGCGCAGCCTTCGCGGCTTTCTTCTTGGTGGTCGCGGCGACCTGAACCTGATTGACGAAAGAACGCAGGCCAACGGCTTCGCGCAACTCATTGAGGAACGGCGTGGCAACAGCGCGGGCCTTCTTCGCACCGATCTGCAGAATGTCTTCCAGGTCCGCCGGACGCTCGATCAACTGGTGATACTTCTCGCGCGCCTCGCCCAGCTCATTGTCGAGCAACTGGAACAGACGATTCTTCGCCTCGCCCCAGCCCAGACCACCGAGCAGTTCGCGGCGGAATTCGTCAGCCTGCGCCGGTGTGGCGAAGGCCTGGAACAGGGTGAACAAGTGCGAGTTGTCGGGATCTTTCGCTTCGCCCGGGGCCTTGGAGTCGGTGACGATCCGCGAGATCGCGTCCTTCATCTCTTTGGCGCTGGAGAACAACGGGATGGTGTTGTCGTAGCTCTTCGACATCTTGCGACCGTCAAGGCCCGGCAAGGTCGCCACGCTTTCTTCGATCAGCGCTTCGGGCATGGTGAAGAATTCTCTGCCCTGACCGAACAGATGGTTGAAACGCTGGCCGATATCGCGCGCCATCTCGACGTGCTGAATCTGGTCACGACCTACCGGCACCTTGTGCGCGTTGAACATCAGGATGTCCGCGGCCATCAGTACCGGGTAGCTGTAGAGGCCCATGGTGATACCGGCATCCGGGTCTTCACCGGTCTCGACATTCTTGTCCACCGACGCCTTGTAAGCGTGCGCGCGATTGAGCAGGCCCTTGGCGGCGACGCAGGTCAGCAGCCAGGTCAGCTCGGGGATTTCCGGGATGTCGGACTGGCGGTAGAAGGTCACGCGATCGACATCGAGGCCACCGGCCAGCCAGGTTGCAGCGATTTCCAGACGCGAGCGCTGGATGCGCAGCGGGTCATCGCATTTGATCAGGGCGTGGTAGTCGGCGAGGAAGTAGAACGAATCGGCCTGGCTGTCGCGGCTGGCGAGGATTGCCGGGCGGATGGCGCCGGCGTAGTTGCCCAGATGCGGCGTGCCGGTGGTGGTGATGCCGGTGAGAATGCGGGTACGGTTGGTCATGGGTAATCGCTTGTCAGACTGCAATCAATTCGAGAGACGCGGCAGCAGCAGATCCTTGAGATCGGTCAGCTTGCCGTGAAAAAAGTGTCCGCATTCTGCCACTTTCAGCAGCTCATGGGGGCGCTGGAGTTTGTCGGACCAGTCGTAGACCAGTTGCGGATCGATGACTTCGTCGGTTTCCGGCTGGATCACGGTCAACGCGCCGTGCTGCGGCAGTTGATCCTGCTCGCCCAGGCGCATCACCGCCGGGGCGACCATGAACAGGTGTGCAAGCTGCACGCCTTGGGCTTCGAGACGGCCGCCGAGACTTGCTGCAACAAATCCGCCGAAGGAGAAACCGAACAGGGTCAGGGGCAAGTCCGGGTGTTTTTCGCGCAGCCATGCGGCGGCGGCCTGGGCGTCGTCGACTTCACCGGTGCCCATGTCGTGCGTGCCCTGGCTGGCGCCGACGCCGCGATAATTGAAACGCAAGGTGATCAGGCCTGCGTCGCGCGCGGTGCGCTGCAGGGTCGAGACGACCTTGTTGAGCATGGTGCCGCCCTGTACCGGGTTCGGATGGCAGATCAGCGCAATGCCGCGCGACTGCTCGTTATCCAGGTACAGGGATTCCAGTTGACCCACCGGGCCGTCAATCACTACAGGGGTTTCACGCATCAGCAAGGGAGGAACTCCGTGACCTCGAATCGGGTCGACTCGTCTAGCAAATTGTCTGTGCCAATCTATTGCGAGTGAATCGCGGTATACAGCGCAGGTTCGAGCCGTTAACGTAAAGCAAAGCCGTTTATAGAGGAAGGACTCGTGGAACACTCGCTCTTAGTTTGGTTGTTACCGACTCTTGCCCTGGTTGTGGGTGTCGCCATTGGATTCCTGATCGCGCGCGTTGCGCCGAACGCCGCACCGAGCCGCACGCAGCGTCAACTGGATGATATCCAGGAGCGTTTCGACAGTTATCAAAACGAGGTGGTCACCCACTTCAACAGCACCGCGATGCTGGTCAAGAAGCTGACCCAAAGCTATCAGGAAGTGCAGGATCATCTCGCCGAGGGCGCCAACCGTCTGGCCCTGGACGAGCAGACCCGCCAGCGCCTGATCGCTGCCCTGCACGCCGACGCAGCGCAGGCCCCCCGCGAACGCCTGACGCCACCGCGCGATCAGGAACCACCGCGTGACTATGCACCGAAGAATCCGAACTCGCCGGGCATGCTCGATGAGCACTATGGTTTGAAGAAGTAAGCAGTCTTCGCGGGTAACAAAAAGCCCCCGGACATTGATGTGTCCGGGGGCTTTTTTGTGTCTGGCAGGTTTCTGGTGCCCATTTTATCGCCATCGCGAGCAGGCTCACTCCTACATTTTGGAATGCGTCCCACTGTAGGAGTGAGCCTGCTCGCGATGACGCCGGCGGCAATGACACAAAAAAAATGCCCGATCACAGGACCGGGCATTTCTTCATTCAGGCAGTCGCTTACGGGTACTGCTGAACCGTACCAGGTTGCTGTTGCTGTTGCTGATCACCATACTGCTGGCCCGGAATCGCCTTCAGGTTGACTTCAACCCGGCGGTTCTGCGCACGGCCATTGACGTCACCGTTGCTGGCGATCGGATTATCCGGGCCGGCGCCACGGGCCGACAGGTTGGCACCGCTGACGCCTTGCGAGGTCAGGTAGGTCGCCACGCTCTGCGCACGACGCTGGGACAGGTCCATGTTGTGCTGGCGGCTGCCGGTGCTGTCGGTGTAGCCGACGATTTCGATCTGGTTCTGGTTGAACTCTTTCAGCGAGTTGGCCAGGTTGTTCAGCGGCTGATAGAAGCTTGGGGCGATGTTCGCCGAGTCGGTGGCGAAGGTGATATTGCCCGGCATGATCAGCTTGATCTGATCACCCTGACGCTGCACCTCAACACCAGTGTTGGCCATGCTCGCGCGCAGTTTCTTTTCCTGCTGGTCGGCGTAGTAACCGTAGCCGGCAGCGGATGCACCGACAACAGCGGCGCCGATCAAAGCGCCCTTGCCACGGTTGTCGTGGCCGATGGCAGCGCCGGCGAGTGCACCGGCCAGCGCACCGAGGCCACCGTATTTGGCGGTTTTGCTCATGCCCTGCGAGCCACCGTCGGCCTGACCCTGATTGTCATACGGATTGGGCGAGGCGCAGCCGGACAGCACGGCCACGGCAGTAGCGACAATAATCAAACGACGCGTGGTGAACATGGAGAGCTCCTGGTCTTTTTTGCATTCTTTGGTGCAGCGGCCACCGATCAACTAATGGACCTGTGCGGGCGTTGGATCATGACAATGCCTAAAAATTCCGCCCGCCGCCCGTGACAAAAAATTCAGGCACGCACAAACGGGTTCTCTCGCATCTCGTCACCCAGACGCGTGTCCGGACCGTGCCCGGTAACAACGGTTGCATCCTCGTCCAGCGTATATAGCCGCTGCTTGATCGAACGCACGATGGTCGCCTGATCGCCGCCCCATAAGTCCGTGCGCCCTACTCCGCGACGAAACAGCGTGTCTCCGGCAATCAACAGCTTAGCCTCGGAAAACCAGAAGCTCATGGAACCTGGCGTATGCCCCGGCGTGTGCAGCGCGACGCCGCAACCACAGGCCAGTTCTTCGTCATCGCTCAACCAGCGATCCGGCGAGGGTACGGGGGTGTAAGGCACGCCGAACATCTGGCATTGCATTTCGAGGTTGTCCCAGAGGAATTGATCCTCCTTGTGCAAATGCAGGGTCGCACCGGTTTTCTCTTTCATCTGCCCGGAAGCCAGGAAGTGATCGAGATGCGCGTGGGTGTGGATGATGCTGACGACCTTCAAGCCATGGACGTCGAGGCGGGCCATGATCAGGTCAGGGTTGCCGCCCGGGTCGACGACGATGGCTTTCTTGCTGATCGGGTCGCCGATGATCGTGCAGTTGCACTGCAAAGGGCCGACGGGGAAGGTTTCGCGGATCAGCGACGGGCTTGGGACAGACATGACAAGAATCCTGAAGCAGGCAGGGAAAAAATCCGGTTCAGGATTGTACCGTACACGTCGATATAGATTACCAGGACGGGAAATTGGCGCCATTGATCAGAAAGTAATGGCACAATGATGCCAGCGCACCCGTTTTTCGTGCAAAATCGATCCCTTGTAGCGGCCACATTCCAGGACAGGCCGCAGAATTTATCAGGAACTCTGCATGCCACGCCCAACTGGTTACACCTACGCTACGCGCGCCTACTCCACCGGCGTCAACCCAGTCGACAGCCTGATATCCGGCTATAAATGGGAAAGTACCAAGTGGTACTCGCCAGACGCTGTAACCAGTCTGACTTACAGCTTCATTACGCCTGGCGTTTCTGTCTTTGCGCCCAACTACAGCGCCGATAACGAGTACAAAGCGGCGTATGCGCTGACTGGTGCGCAGCAACTGGGCATCATGACCGCACTCGACACGTGGTCAGCCGTGGCCAACATCACCTTCCAGCTGGCCCCTGAGACGTCCTCCAGCGTAGGTGACATGCGATTCGGCGGCTACCAGCTCATGGATGCCGATGCCGCGGCATGGGCCTACACGCCCGCCGAAACTCCCAACGCCGGTGATGTCTGGCTCGGCCCGAACACCAATAATCCTGCGCCCGTCAAAGGCACTTATGACTTCATGACGTTTGTTCATGAAATCGGACACGCGATTGGCTTGAAACATACATTCGCACCGTCAGCCAACAATAGTCTCACCATCGATCCATCGCTTGACGATGTCGCATTCAGCGTCATGAGCTACAACAACAATTATTCCTATCTGCCGACCACACCCATGGTGCTCGACATTCTGGCGATCCAGAGTTTGTATGGCATCAACAAATACTGGATGACCGGCGACAACAATTACTCGTGGGCCCCCAACCAATCCATTTTCGAGACGATCTGGGACGCTGGCGGCATCGATACGATCGACGCAAGCAACCAGTTGGCGGCTGTGTCGATCGACCTCAATGAAGGTCAATACAGCAAAATCGGCAAGATATTCACCGATCAGGGTGGCAACGATTTCAACCAGGGGCTGGCGATTGCATATGGCGCCAAAATCGAAAACGCCACTGGCTCGAATTTCGATGACATCCTCACGGGCAACGCGCTCGACAATTTCATCAACGGCATGAATGGCGCCGACACCATGAACGGTGGCGCTGGCAACGACATCTACATCGTCGACAATATCGGCGATATCGTTACCGAAACCGGCACCTCGCTCGCGGAAATCGACACGGTCTACTCCTATGTCGACTACACCCTGGGGGCTAACGTCGAGGTGCTCAACCTGGTCGGCAATGCCGTAAACGGCACCGGCAACGCGTTGAACAATTCGCTGTACGGCAGCGCCGGCAACAACGTGCTGGACGGCGGCGCAGGCGCGGACCTGATGGTCGGCGGCACT
>NZ_JARVSP010000035.1:0-72396 GCF_030209115.1 Pseudomonas sp. FR229a
TTGGGTTACCTTTTTGGCGTTTGAAAAAGGTGACCCGCCGTAAGGGCGGAACCCTAAGTCGCCGTTACCGCAAAAACGGATATTCACCCAAAACCCCAAGCAGCATGGTCGGCCCAAAGGCCGCCAAGCCCCCCTAGACCCGAGCCTGACTCTTACTCCAATCCGTCAACAGACTATAAGCCACCGCCAACAACGTAGGCCCAATAAACAACCCGATAAACCCAAACGCAATCAACCCGCCAAACACCCCGAGCAACACAATCACCAACGGCAGATTGCCGCCACGGCTGATCAGATACGGCTTGAGCACATTGTCCACGCCACTGATGATGAACGTCCCCCAGATCCCGAGAAACACCGCCATCCCGTAATCGCCCTTCCACGCCAGCCACGCCGTGGCCGGCACCCACACCAGCGGCGGCCCCATCGGAATCAGGCTGAGCAGGAACGTGACGATCCCCAGCACCAGCGCCCCCGGAACGCCAGCAATCAAAAAGCCGATCAACGCCAGTACCGCCTGCGCAGCCGCCGTACCAATCACGCCATTGACCACCCGCTGAACAGTTCCGGCCACGAGCTCGATGTAATACCCGGCACGATCGCCGATCAAGCGCTGCAGCAGACTGTGCACGAACGCCGCCAGTCGCGGCCCGTCACGGTAGAAAAAGAATACGAACACCAGACTCAGCGTCAGCTCGAGAATCCCGCCGCCGATCTGCGCGCTGCGTGCCAGCAGCCAGTTGCCGACCTGCCCCAGATACGGTTTGATCGAGACCATCAACGCCGCGCCCTGCTGGTCGATGCTGTCCCACATCGCCACCAGCCGCTCACCGACCAGAGGCACGCTGCCCAGCCAGGTCGGTGCTTCGGGCAGACCGTCGACCTGCACATCCTTGATGAATGCTGTGGCATCGCGCACATGATCGGCGAGATTGAACCCCAGCCAAACCAACGGTGCGGCCACCAGCAACATCCAGCCCAGTGTCAGGATCAACGCGGCCAGCGATTCGCGGCCATTGAGCGCACGGGTCAGCAAACGCATCAGCGGCCAACTGGCGAATGCCAGCACCGCGCCCCAGAACAGCGCCGACCAGAACGGCGCCATCACCCACAGGCTGGCGCCAAACAACACCAGCAGCAGAATCTGCACCAGCAGGCGATCGTTATTGAGCATGGAAAGTCCCGGCAAAGTCAGTCAGCGAAAGAGTAGGCGAACACGCATCGCATGCTCGCCGGGCACAGCTTATCGCAACAGGTCGATGCGAAGGCCAGAGCCTTCGAGATTGCCGGTTTCCAACCGCGCCGCCCGCACCCCCTGAGTGATCAACGCCTGGCGCCAGGCTTCGGCCCTGGGCCCGGAAACCGTGACCCGCAAGGTCGTATCGAGATTCAGCCCCCGGGAAATCAGGCGCAGCCAGGTGACATCCGGCTCATCGGCAAGTTTCGGGAAATCCAGCTCGCCAGTGCTTTTCAACTGCCGCAACAGGGTCGCTGAGGTTGGCAGCAACTCGCCCAATGGCGCAGTCGCCTCGAATTGCTCGACATGCAGATAGGCTTTGCGATTGCCACGCGTGATGCTGTAGAGCGCCACCAACGTGTTGTCCTTTGGCGCCGCCAGCCTGAGCAACAGATAGGCCTGTTGCTCATCGGAACCGTACAACTTGGCGTTGCCGAACACCTCGTTGGCCCACAGGCTGCTTTCGCCGCAATCACGGGCCTGACACCAGAACAGCAGCTCGGCGTCCTGCTTTTGCAGAGCTTCGCGGGCGGCGGTGAAGGCTTCGGTAGCGGAATGTTCCGGCGGCAATTCGTAGGTCACCGAGGTGGTCTGGCCGCGGGCGGTGATCTGCCTGTCGAAACGCAACTGGCCGCTGATCTTGCGGATCGAGCCCAGCGGATAGATGCGCTCCAGCTCGGCAGCCGGGCGATAGTCGACGATCTGCGCGTCGGCCAGACGCGGCACGATCTGCAGATCATGGCTGCCCGGCACATCGGCGGCGAACGATAAGGAGCTGAAGCAGCCCAGCGCGAAAAGACTGAGTGACCGCATAGTCAGGCTCACCGGACGGTCAAGGCTGGGCGGGTCGGGGTCGCAGCGGTATAGAAATCCATCGAGTTTGTCTCCCATTTCAACCCGCCCAGCCTCGGCAGTTGCCCGCAGCAAGTCAAGGCATGGCGAAGAAGCGATTGAAACAGTCTGCTACAAGACCTGCGCCAGCCTGGTCATTCAGGTGCAGATGATGCCCGCCCGGCAACTGTTCGTGACTGAACGGTAGACGCTGCAGCAGCTCGGGATGCCTGGCCAGCATGCCATCCGCCGCGACCACCAGATGGGCCGGACAGCTGACGCGCAGAGCGAATGCCATCGCCTGTTCCTCGGTCAGGCGCAGCGGCGATGGCAGCGTCAGGCGATTGTCGGTGCGCCAGGTGTAACCGCCAGGCACCGGCATCAAGCCGCGTTGGGCCAACAGTTCAGCGGCTTCGCGACTGACCGCCACCAGGCCTTTCATCCGCGCCTCGATGGCACGCTCGAGGGTGGTGTAGACCGGTTTGCGCTTTTCCCGCAGATCGAGTTGCGCCTGCAGGGCCATGCCCATGCGCTCGGCGGCGTTTTCTCCTTTGTCTGTAGGAGGAATCACCCCATCGATGAGCGCCAGATGACTGATGCGTTCCGGCAGCGAACCGGCGAGGACCATCGAGACGATCGCGCCCATCGAATGCCCGAGCAGGCCGAAACGCTTCCAGCCCAGTTGTTCGGCGACTTGCAGCACATCGTGGGCGTAGTCCCACAGGGCATAACCGGCGCCGTTCGGCCGATGCCCGGAATGGCCATGCCCGGCCATGTCCAGCGCGACGATGCGCAAGCCTTTGAGCATCGGCGCCAGCCGGGCAAAGCTGTTGGCGTTGTCGAGCCAGCCGTGCAGCGCGATCACCGGCAAGCCGTCGTCAGGGCCGAACAGGTGCGCGGCCAGCTCGATGTGCGGCAGGTTCAGGCGTACTTCTTCGCAGGTCGGGCTCATGCGCAATCCTTGTTCTGTCGCTGTTCCCAGCGCATGAACAGGCTCTTGAGCAACCGTGCCGTGTCCTGCGGGCGCTCCAGCGGAAACATGTGCCCGCCGGGCATGCTCAGCGCCTCGCCTTGCGGCAGACGCGAAACGAAGCGTGTGTGATGACGCATGACCACGCGGCTCTTGTGCCCGCGCACCATGGCCAGTGGCACCTGCAATTGCCGGGTACGCCCGGGGCTGGTGTGTGGCACGCCGCGATAAATGCTGATCTCCGTGGCGGGATCAAAACGCAGGCGCAGTTTATCGTCGACCTGATGCAAACCGTGTTGCAGGTAGGCGTCGAAGCATTCCGGGTCGAAACCACGAAACAGGGTTTTGCCGGCAAAGTAACTGCGCGCGCTGTCCAGATCGGCGAATTCTTCACGGCGCCCGAGCGTGCGCCCGGCCGGGGTCAGCTTATCGATGAAACCAAAGCGCTTGGCCGCGCGAATCACCCACTGATCGGTGCGGGTCAGCACCGGCGAATCGAGCATCACCACGCCCCGGTACAGCTCGGGACAGCGCAACGCTGCGTGCAGGTGCAGCAGACCGCCAAAGGAATGCCCGACGCCCCACACCGGCTGCTCCTGCTGTTCCAGGTGATGGATCAGCTCATCGACGAGGTTGTACCAGTTGTCGTCCGCCGGAAAACGCGGGTCATGGGCATGCTGCTCCAGATGCGCGACCCGGTACTCCGGCGCCAGCGCCGCGAACAACTTGCCATAGGTCCCCGAAGGGAAACCGTTGGCGTGGGCGAAAAAGATCGGTTGCGACATGCGGGCAAATCCACTGGACGAGAAACGTGGCGTTGATTGTCCGCAAGACCCGGCGCCGCAGCAATGACTGTAAGTGCCAGGAATGATGACAGTCTGGTCAGGGTGATGGGTGTGTGAACGAGACTGCTTCCCCCTCTCCCCCAAAGGCGGCGAGGGGGGAAAGGGAGCGATCGGGGATAATTCAATTCTGAAGGTCGGCGCGAAACCGCCGATCAGAACTCACTCTGGAACACGCAGATCTTTCAGGTCTACGACGATCGCCGAAACCACACGGTCGGCCCCCTCTCCCTCTGGAAGAGGGCTGGCCCTGACGGAACTCGATAATTGTCAGCGCAATGGTGGCTTTTCCCCCAGCGGCACCACCGCCATGGTCAGGCGCGACACGCAACTGGCCTTGCCTTCATCGCTGGTCAGGCGGATGTCCCAGACGTGTGTGGTGCGGCCAATGTGGATCGGCGTGGCCACCGCGGTCACTCGCCCGCTCCGCAAGCCACGCAAGTGGTTGGCGTTGATCTCCAGGCCGACGCAATAGAACTTGCTGGCATCGATGCACAGATAACTGGCCATCGAGCCGACGGTTTCCGCCAGCACCACCGATGCGCCGCCATGCAGCAGACCGTAGGGCTGATGGGTGCGATGGTCAATGACCATGCTCGCGGTCAGCGATTGTTCGTCGAAGGCTTCGAAGCGAATGTCCAGCACTTCGCCAATGGTGTTCTTCTGGATTGCGTTCAACTGTTCGATGTCGGGTGCAGTACGCCACAAGCTCATCGCAGACTTCCTTTGTTGTTGTAGTCGACGCTCAATCCTGCCACAGCACCGCCTCACTGCGCGCGCTCCATTCTTCGAAGCGCGCGCCGTAGCGGTCTTCAATGACATTGCGTTTGATTTTCAGGGTCGGCGTGAGGAAGCCGTTGTCCACCGCCCAGTTGTCCTTGACCACCACCAGCCGGCGCAGGCGTTCGTGCTTGTCGAGGGCGGCGTTGACCTCTTCCAGGAGCTTTTCCAGGCTCGCGTGCAGGTTCGCTCGGGGCTCTTGCTGATTGACCGTCGACAGCACGCACAACCCCAGTGGCGCACTCAGGCCATCGCCGACTACGCACACTTGTTCAATGCGCGAATGCACGGCCAGACGGTTTTCGATCGGCGCCGGCGCGACGTATTTGCCTTTGCTGGTCTTGAAGATTTCCTTGAGACGCCCGGTCAGGCGCAGGCGCCCTTCACTGTCCTGCTCGCCCTTGTCGCCGGTGCGCAGAAAACCGTCGGCGGTCAAAGTCTCGGCGGTCTTCTGCGGCTCCTTGAAATAACCGAGCATGTTGGCCTGGCTGCGCACCTGCACTTCGCCCGATTCATCGATGCGCACTTCCACTTCCGGGCACGGCTGACCAATCCAGCCCTGCTTGTATTGCCCGGGGAGGCAGATATGCGAATAACCGCAGCCCTCGGTCATGCCGTAGACCTCCAGCACATCGAGGCCGAGTTTCTGATACCAGGCAAGCAAGGTCTGCGGCACTGGCGCGGCACCGGACAACGCCACGCGCAAGGCATCCAGGCCAAGCCCGGCCAGCACTTTATGCCCGACCCGCTTGCCGATAAAGGGCAGCCCGAGGAGAAAGTCCAGACGCTGCGCCGGGATCTTGCTGTACACCCCCATCTGGAATTTGGTCCAGATACGCGGCACGCCAAACATGGCCGTCGGGCGCGCGCGCTGCAGATCGGTAATGAAGGTGTCGAGGCTTTCGGCGAAAAAAACCGTCTGTCCGGTGTAGATCGACGCCAGTTCGACAAACATGCGCTCGGCGACGTGACACAGCGGCAAGTACGACAGCAGCCGATCGTTCTCGTTGAGCCCGAACAGCTGCGTGCCCCGACTGGTGGCGAAACCGAGATTGGCGAAACTGTGCATCACGCCTTTGGGCAGGCCGGTGGTGCCGGAGGTGTAGATGATCGTCGCCAGTTGCTCGGCGGCCGGACGCGGATCGTCCTGGATCGGCGAACAGCTTTGCAGGTCCGCCCAATTGAAATCGAATTCGCCCGGCGGATGCAGCGGCAGGCTGATGGTCGGCAAACCCGCCGGCACACCTTGGGACATGCCTGCCCAGTCATCGAGCTTGCCGATGAACGCCAGCGCACTTTCCGAGTGGGTCAGCACCTGCGTCACGGATTCCGCGGTGAGGTTGGGATACAGCGGCACCGAGACATGCCCGGCCATCCAGATCGCCAGGTCGGCGATGATCCAGTGCGCGCAGTTTTTCGAGATCAGGGCGATGTGGCTGCCGGGCGGCAATTCCCGCGCCCGTAGCCAGTGGGCCGCGCAGCGTGCCTGATGGCCGACGTCCGCCCAGCTCAGCGTCTCGACCTGGCCGCCACCAATGGGCTGCACCAGAAAGCGCTGGCGCGGGTGCCGGGCTTCCCGTTCGTAGAACACGTCCAGCGGCAAACGGAAGGCGGCAGACATGCGACTCGCTCCTGTTTTTGGGTCTGGAGCAAGCGTAGTCAACCAAGCAAGTGCTTGGTTGAATTTTTTACCAAAAGAGACAAGATCAAGAGATCGCAGCCTTCGGCTGCTCCTACAGGGGTATGCATTCCAATGTAGGAGCTGCCGAAGGCTGCGATCTTTGCTTTTAAGGGTGCTTAAGGCTATTGAGCTTCATTGAGCCAATCAGCAGTTCACTGTGTTCAAGCTCCGCCAGTCCCGCTGTACTGACCCGCTCCGGTGGATGCCCGGCGCCATGTTGCAGATAGCTGAGCAGATTGCCCACCAACGGGTTGTGGCTGACCAGCAGTACATTGCTCACCGCAACCAATTGCTCGGCCACCTTGTCGGGATCAGTATCCGGCGTCAGCCAGTCGACCGTGCGAATCTCCGGCTCGAAGCCGAGTACCTCACGAACGATCTGCGCAGTCTGCTGCGCGCGCAGGTAAGGGCTGGCGTAAATCGCGGTCAGCGGCTGGCCCATCAGATGCGCCGCGCTCGTCAGGGCTTCCTTGCGGCCGTGCTCGGTCAGCTCACGTTCGGAATCGATTTTCGAACCGTGAGGCACCGCCTCACCGTGACGCAATACCCAGAGTTTCATAGTTTGGGCTCCTCATCGCGCACCGGATGCGCGGCCGGGGCGACGGTGTGCGGCGTTTCCCCTTCCGGGGTGCGCGGCGCTGGCCAGTCGGCGAACGGCCAGGGCTTCTGGTCACTGTGGAACGTGCCGAAGCGGCCGATCTGCGCGAGGAACTGGCTGAGGCTGTCGCCAAAATTCATCAGGCTGGCGCTCGGTGCGCCGTAGATCAAACGGTAGATCAGTTGCACCAGTACCACCGCGCCGAGAATGAATTGCGCGACTTGCCAGACCAGCAGATAAACGATCATCCACAACACCCGCAGGAGAATGGATTCGTATTGGGTTTCGGTTTTCGGATCGTTCATGGCTTGCTTCCTGTCCGTGTAACAGCTGAATCAGTTGAAACCGCTGGTGGAAATAAAGTCGACGTCGGTTTTCGGCTCGGCACGCATCAGTAGACCGATCACCTGCTCCAGCGTGCGTCCTTCGAACAGGATTGCGTGCAGCCCGGCGACCAGCGGCATGTACACACCGACTTCCTGGGACTTGGCCTTGAGCACTTTGAGGGTATTGACCCCTTCGGCGACTTCGCCGAGACGCGACACCGCTTCGTCGAGGCTCAAGCCCTGACCAAGGGCGAAACCGACCTGATAGTTGCGGCTCTTGGGCGACGAACACGTCACGATCAGATCGCCGACCCCGGCCAGGCCGAGAAAGGTCATCGGGTTGGCGCCTTGATTCACAGCGAAGCGGGTCATCTCGGCCAAGGCGCGAGTGATCAGCATGCTCTTGGTGTTCTCGCCCATCTCCAGCGCAACCGCCATGCCGGCGATGATCGCGTAAACGTTTTTCAACGCCCCGCCCAGCTCGACACCGAACCGGTCGGCGCTGGCGTAAACGCGGAAGGTGCGCCCGTGCAGCGCGGCTTGCACTTGTTTGCACAGCTCTTCGTCTTCGCTGGCGACCACTGTGGCGGTCAATGCATGTTCGGCGATTTCCCGCGCCAGGTTCGGCCCGGACAACACGCCGATTCGCGCCTGCGGGGCGATCTCTTCGAGGATCTGGCTCATCAGTTTGAAGGTCTGCGCTTCAATGCCTTTGGTCAGGCTGACCAGCATCTTGCCGCTCAAGCGCTGGGCGTGGGCCGCAAGCACCGTGCGCAAGGCGCTGGAGGGCAGCGCGACAAAGCACAGATCGCAGGCGTCGAGGGTGGCCTGCAGGTCGGTGACGGCGCTCACCCCCGGCAGAATCTTGATGCCTTTGAGGTAGCGTGGGTTTTCGCGATTGACCCGGATGGCCTCGGCCTGCTCGGGGTCACGCATCCACTGAAGGACTTGATGGCCGTTCTCGGCCAGCAGATTGGCCACGGCGGTACCAAAACTTCCGCCTCCCAGGACCGCAATCGGGCGCTGTTCAGTCATATGCAATCCGTTAATCCATACCAGTGGCGATGCCGGGCATTATACGGGGCGCCCCGGTGGCGGCCAGCCCCAGCAACAATTACCGACATTTGTAGGAAGAAGACCAATAAAGCCTAGGAAAATGCCTGTAACGTCACTGGAAAAGTCGCCGCCCTCGGTTAACATGCGCGCCAATTCTTCTCTCTACAGGCTGTGTCGTGTTTTCTGGCCCTCCTCCCCCGCGCTCGCCCCTGCTACTGGCACTGCTGTTCAGCCCGCTGGTGCTGGCGGACGACCTGTTCGTCGACAGCCAGACGCTGCCGCCGGTGCTCACGGCCACGCGGCTGAAGCAGACGCCGGCAGAAGTGCCCGGGAGCATGACCGTCCTCGACAACGAATTGATCACTGCCAGCGGTGCCCGCGATATCAGCGAACTGTTGCGGCTGGTGCCGGGGATGATGGTCGGCAACATCAACGGCAATCAGCCGGCGGTGAATTACCACGGGACCAACGCCAGCGAAGCACGACGCATGCAGGTGCTGATCGATGGCCGTTCGGTGTATCGCGCCGGTCTGGCGACGGTGGACTGGAGCGATATTCCAGTGGCCATGGAAGACATCGAGCGGATCGAGGTGTTTCGCGGCCCGAACACCGTCAGCTACGGCGCCAACGCATTGATGGCGGTGATCAACATCATCACTCGCCATCCGGCCGACAGTCACGGCACGCGCCTGAAAATCACTCGCGGCCAGCGCGGCATCAACGACTTTTATGCCAGCCAGGGCACCGGTTGGGATGGCGGCGATTTGCGCCTGTCGCTGTCCGGCCAGGAAGATGACGGTTTCGACAGCGACCGCAACGGCGCCGATTACCGCGACAGTCGGCGCTTGAATCGTCTGAGTCTGGCGGTCAGTCACGACCTCAATGAAGGACAAAGCCTCGACTGGCAGCTCAACGCCAAGGACGGCAGCAATCAACGGCCCTATACCTACCGACCGGTGTTCTCCGGGATTACCGACGCCGGGAACAATTCCGACGTGGTCGCTAAGGATTACGCCGGCTCGGTGCGCTGGAACCTCGATCTCAACCCGGACCACAGCCTGTACGTGCAAGGCTCGGCGCAGCATTGGGACCGCCAGCAAGTCTGGCGCGCCTGCGATGCCGAGGTGTCGTTCAGTCCTGAACTGACGCAATTGTGGCAGCTCAACCCGAATTACACCGAACGCCTGGCGCGTAATATCAGCCAGTTCACCGGCCCCGGCGCGGCACCCGGCACGCCAGAGGAAATGGCCCTGGCCAATCAGGTGCTCGAACAATGGCGTAACGGCGCGAGCAGAACCCTGTGCGGCGACATCGATCAGAGCGCCCGCGAGTCGCGTTACGACCTCGAACTGCAGGACACCCTCAGCCTGTCCGACAGCCTGCGTCTGGTCAGCGGCCTCAACTACCGCTACGACCGCGCCGACTCCGAGACGTACTTCAACGGTACCCTCGACGACACCACCTGGCGCGCCTTCGGCCAACTGGAATGGCGCGCTACCGAGCACTGGCTGGTGCAGGGCGGTGCGATGTTCGAAGACACGCAACTGATCGGCAGTTCGCTGACCCCGCGCTTCGCGGTCAACTACCTGATCAACCCGCGTCACGGCCTGCGCGCGGTGTACTCGGAGGCGATCCGTTCGCCGGACATGTTCGAGAACAACGTCAACTGGAGCTATCAGGTCAGCAACCTGCGACCTTCGGCGTATGGCCAGTCGTCGGCGCGCTATTTCGTCAAGACCCGCGGCCCTGGCGATCTCGATCAGGAGCACATGCGCTCGCGGGAATTGGGCTACAACGGCTATTTCGCCGAACTCGGACTGGCCGTAGACGTGAAGCTGTTCTACGACGAAATCACCGGGATGATCAGCGAGCCGCTGCGCAACAATCAGTACATCGCCAGCAACGCCAACAGTTCGCGCTTTCGCGGCACGGAAACGCAACTCGACTGGCGCCTCAGCAGCGCCGACCGTTTGCGCTTCACCTACGCCTTCGTCGACGCCGAGGCGAGCAATCCGCTGGATCAGCAGTTCACCTCGCGCAACAGCGGTTCCGCCGGTTGGCTGCGCAGTTGGGGCCATGGCTGGAACAGCGCCCTCTTCTATTACGGTGACAACGCGCTCAACGGCTATCGCTTCGAACGCGTCGACACGCGCATCGCCAAACGCATCGCCATTGGCAAAGCGCAGCTGCAACTGGCGGGCGTGCTGCAACAGCGTCTCGACCATCAGCCGAACACCTTCGTCGATAACAATTATGACGAACGCCGGGTGATGTATTTCAGCGCCGAGCTGGAGTTCTAGGATGCGCAACGGCTCGTCACGGAAGACGCCAACCCTTGGCCACTGGCTGGCGGGGCTCTGCCTGTTCTTGACCGCGTGGCTGCACGGGGTCGCGGTGCAGGCCGCCGACATTCTCCTGACCGGCGCCGAGGAAAGCCCCGGCGTGCAGGCGTTCGTCCAAGCATTGAGTGAACTGCGCCCGACCGACAACGTGCGGTTTCAGCCGCTGGCGAGCCTGCCGGCGCCGGGCAAACTGCCGGCCAGCCTGCGCCTGATCCTGCTCGATCTGCCGAGCCTCGACTGGCGCCTGCAGGACGCGCAAGGCCCGTCGACCCTGGTGTTGCGCATCAGCCGCTTGCAGGCGCGCCAGCGTTTCGCCGATGCCCACCCGGCGCGCCTGAGTCTGCTGTGGAGCGACCCGCCGCTGAGCCGACAACTGCAACTGATCCGGCGAATTCTGCCCCAGGCCCGGCGCGTCGGCGTGCTGTTCGATGAGCACGGCGAATTCCTTCTCGACGAACTGCGCGTGGCTGCCCGGTCCTTGAATCTGGACATCGTCAGCCAGCGCTGGGACAACACCCACGACAGCCGTCCGTTGCAAGCCGTGCTGAAAAACAGCGACGTATTGCTCGGTCTCGACGACCCCGATCTGTACAACTCACAAACTGCAAAGAATCTGTTGCTCAGCAGCTACTCGCGGCAGGTTGCGCTGATCGGCCCCAACATTGCATTCGTTCGCGCTGGCAGTCTCGCCAGTACCTACAGCGATCAAAGCGACTGGCTGGCGATCCTCGACCATTTGCTCGATCAGCCGACCAGCGCATGGCCGCGGGCGCTCTATCCCGATCGTTTCAAAGTCTCAAGTAATGCGCAGGTGGCTCGTTCCCTAGGCATCGAACCGTTGAATGAAGCATCTGTCGCCAGTGCCTTGGCCGAAGGAGAGCGCCGCCCATGAATTTCCGTCGCCGTTGGGACATCAACACCCGCACGCAGCTGATCAGCCTCGGCCCGGCGCTGTTGCTGACGTTGCTGCTGATCAGCTTCTTTACCTTCGTGCGCATCCAGGATTTGCGTCAGGAGCTGAACCACACCGGCCAGTTGATCGCCAACCAACTGGCCCCGGCCACGGAATACGGGGTGATCTCGGGCAACAACGAAGTGCTGGAAAGCCTGCTCAAAGCGACACTGGCCACGCCCAATGTGCGTTTTCTCGAAGTGCAGGACAGCGCCAACCGGATTCTGGTGTATGTCGAACAACCGGCCGACAGCCACAGCCGCCCGCATCAGGTCGAAGTGTTCCAGGCCCCGGTGCGCCTGCAGCGGATCGCTTTGCACAATGATTTTTTCCAGGACGGCAAAGTCAGCAACAGCGCCGCGGGCGAGGATTATCTGGGGCGGGTGATCGTCGGCCTGTCCAACGACGCTTTCAGTCAGCGCCAGCAGGAGATCCTGTTCAAGGCCGGGATTCTCGCGCTGTTTGCCCTGCTCTTCACCTTCGTCGTCGCCCGGCGTCTGGCCGGCAGTCTGTCGCAACCGATCCGCGACATCGGCGACGCAGTCAAGGCCATTCAGGAAGGCGACTACAAAACCCCGCTGCCGATTGTCGACGACACCGAACTGGGCGCGCTGTCGCAGCACATCAACAACCTCGCCCAGGCGCTGGAACAGGCCAGTCGCGAACAGCAACAGGCGATGGCGCAACTGATCCAGACCCGCGAAGAAGCGGAAAAGGCCAACAACGCCAAATCGGATTTCCTGGCGATGATGAGCCACGAACTGCGCACACCCATGAACGGCGTGCTGGGCATGCTGCAGTTGCTCGAAACCACCGAGATGACCGACGAGCAGGTGGAATACGCCGCTCTCGCTTCGGAGTCGACCGAGCATTTGCTCAAGGTCATCAACGACATTCTCGACTTCTCGCGAATCGAACGTTCGGAGCTGGAGCTTGAGCACATTCCGTTCAACCTCGCCGAGCTGATCGGCGCCTGCGCGCAATCGTTCCAGCACAGTGCGGTGCAGCGAGGCCTGGCGCTGAATCTGCGCATTCCCGACGACATGCGCGGTTTGCAGGTGCAGGGCGATCCGACACGGATCCGGCAGATTCTGGTCAATCTGGTCGGCAATGCCTTGAAGTTCACCGAGCAGGGCCGGGTCAGCATCGAGGCGCAATGGCAATCGCTGGATCATGAATTGCTGTGGTTCACCTGCTCGGTGCGCGACAGCGGCATCGGCATTTCATCGCAGAGTCTGGAGCTGATGTTCAATGCCTTCCAGCAGGCCGACAGCTCGATCTCTCGCCGTTACGGCGGCACCGGCCTGGGTCTGCCGATCGCGCGCACGCTCGCCGAACGCATGGGCGGCACCTTGCGCGCGCAGAGTGAGGAAGGACGCGGTTCGGTGTTCACTCTGGAAATTCCATTGGCGCTCTATAAGCAGGCAATGCCGGCGCTGGCCGCGCCGCGTGCGCTGAACGGCAACGGTCAGGGCGACGGGCGTCATGTGTTGCTGGTCGAAGACAACCCGGTCAACCAGACCGTGATCGAAGCGATGCTGCGCAGTCTGGGTTTTGCCGTCAGCGTGGCGACCGATGGCGCGCAAGCGGTGCGCAGCGCCGGGGACGGCGAATTCGAAGTGATTCTGATGGACTGCCGTCTGCCGGTCATCGACGGCTACGAGGCCACGCGGCAGATTCGCGACCTGCCCGGACGCCGCGATGTGCCGATCATCGCGCTGACTGCCAATGCCTTGCAGGGCGACCGCGAAACCTGTCTGGCGGCGGGTATGAACGATTACCTGGCCAAGCCGTTCAAACGCAATGACCTGCAGCAGATTTTGCAGCGCTGGGTGTCGTAGTGTGGGCCTTTCGACCATCTGCGACTGGCGTGAAAAGCGAAAGTGCGGCAGTCTTAGGCACCCGAACGAGCCCCAAAAGGGGCTTGATTAAAAATTTCAGTGCACAAGTGTACATTCATGTCCTTGGTGCTGTGACTTTCACCACAACGCAATAGTCTATGAGTAGGCTGCCGGTTCGAGGCATGAACGCTTCGAACGGTCGGGAAGATCTGCCCCACCTGCCGCATGGGATTATTGAGGAGCTCGCATGACCAAACAAAACGCCTTTACTCGGGAAGACCTGCTGCGCTGCAGTCGCGGTGAGCTGTTCGGCCCAGGTAACGCGCAACTGCCCGCCCCGAACATGCTGATGGTGGATCGCATCACCCATATCAGCGAAGAAGGCGGCAAGTACGGCAAAGGTGAATTGGTCGCCGAACTGGATATCAACCCTGACCTGTGGTTCTTCGCCTGCCATTTCGAAGGCGATCCGGTGATGCCGGGCTGCCTGGGTCTGGATGCCATGTGGCAACTGGTCGGCTTCTTCCTGGGCTGGCAAGGCCTGCCGGGCCGCGGCCGTGCGCTGGGTTCGGGCGAGGTGAAATTCTTCGGTCAGGTGCTGCCGACCGCCAAGAAAGTCACTTACAACATTCATATCAAACGCGTCCTCAAGGGCAAGCTGAACATGGCCATCGCCGATGGTTCGGTGAGTGTCGACGGACGCGAAATCTACACCGCCGAAGGCCTGCGCGTCGGCGTGTTCACCTCCACTGACAACTTCTAAGGGTTATTCGCATGCGCCGCGTCGTTATCACTGGTCTGGGCATCGTTTCGTGCCTGGGCAATGACAAAGAGACCGTCTCCGCTAACCTGCGTGCAAGCCGCCCTGGCATCCGGTTCAACCCGGAATATGCTGAAATGGGTCTGCGTAGCCAGGTTTCCGGCTCCATCGACCTCAACCTTGAAGAGCTGATCGATCGCAAGATCTATCGCTTCGTCGGCCATGCAGCGGCTTATGCCTACCTGGCCATGAAAGACGCCATCACTGACTCCGGCCTGACCGAAGAGCAGGTGTCCAATCCGCGCACCGGCCTGATCGCCGGCTCCGGCGGTGCCTCCACGCTGAACCAGATGGAAGCGCTGGACATCCTCCGTGAGAAAGGCGTGAAACGCGTCGGCCCGTACCGCGTCACGCGGACCATGAGCAGCACCGTTTCCGCCTGCCTGGCCACGCCGTTCAAGATCAAGGGCCTGAACTACTCCATCGCGTCTGCCTGCGCCACCAGTGCTCACTGCATCGGTACCGCCATGGAACAGATCCAGATGGGCAAGCAGGACATCGTCTTCGCCGGTGGCGGTGAAGAAGAGCACTGGAGCCAGTCTTTCCTGTTCGACGCCATGGGCGCCCTGTCCAGCAAGCGCAATGACACCCCGGAACAAGCTTCCCGCGCCTACGACAAGGACCGTGACGGTTTCGTCATCGCTGGCGGCGGCGGCATGGTTGTCGTCGAAGAGCTGGAACACGCTCTGGCCCGCGGCGCGAAAATCTACGCCGAGATCGTTGGCTACGGCGCAACGTCCGACGGCTACGACATGGTTGCCCCGAGCGGTGAAGGCGCAATCCGCTGCATGCAGCAGGCGCTGTCCACCGTCGACACCCCGATCGACTACCTGAACACCCACGGCACTTCGACTCCGGTCGGCGACGTCGCGGAAATGAAAGGCGTGCGTGAAGTGTTCGGCGACAAGGCTCCAGCGATCAGCTCGACCAAGAGCCTGTCCGGTCACTCCCTGGGCGCTGCCGGCGTGCATGAAGCGATCTACTGCATGCTGATGATGGAAGGCAACTTCATTGCCGGCTCCGCCAACATCGACGAGCTGGACCCGGAAGTGGCCGATCTGCCGGTGCTGACCAAGACCCGCGAGAACGCCACCATCAACACTGTGATGAGCAACAGCTTCGGCTTCGGCGGCACCAACGCCACGCTGGTGCTGAAGCGCTGGGAAGGCAAGTAAGTCCCCACTGCCGAGCCACACATGAAAACGCCCCGACTGGTTCGGGGCGTTTTTTTTGGTCTATGGAATCTCCGAGCCGACAAAAATCCTTTGTAGGAGTGAGCCTGCTCGCGATAGCGCTGGATCAGCCAACATCTTCTGTGGCTGACACTCCGCTATCGCGAGCAGGCTCACTCCTACAGGGTTTCGCGGTGCGCTGGAGATGAAAGATTCGTCATGAAACCAATCACCCTGCGACCGAATGTCGCGGTTTACGCGGGCTGCAGCACTGTTGCGAAATCCGCAACAACACCTTGCGCCAATCGGCGGTTTACTTAGCTGGCTAACAAATCCTATAACAGAGTCCTGCACACGCCTTGGTGCAGCAACTTGAGATCTGGAGCTAGCAGATGACTGTAAAAGTAACTGAACGCGACGATTCACACATGTCCCACGAAGGCCTGGCCGCCGGTATCCGTATCTGGGACGTGCATCAACAAGACTTGCTGGTCGGCATGTTCCACAACGAGATCGATGCCCACAACTACAAGGCCGAACTGGAAATGCAGGAACAGCAAAGAGAACTGAAGTCCGCCTGATCAGGCAAACATTGCACATTGTGGCGAGGGAGCTTGCTCCCGCTGGACTGCGCAGCAGGCCCTGCTCTCAGGATAAAGAGCGGGGCCGCTTCGCGCGCCAGCGGGAGCAAGCTCCCTCGCCACAATCGCTTACCACATCAGATCGTCAGGGATCTGATAAGCCGCGTACGGATCGTCCTCGGCGTTGACCTCTTCGGTCTGCACGTTGAGCTGGACGATGCGCTGCGGGTCGCGCTCCTGAATCTTGAGTGCCGCTTCACGGGGAATCACTTCATAGCCGCCGTTGTGGTGCACGATCGCCAGCGAACCGCTGCTGAGCTTGTTGCGCATCAGCGTGTTGACCGAGATGCGCTTGACCTTCTTGTCGTCGACGAAGTTGTAGTAGTCCTCGGTGGTCAGCTTGGGCAGACGCGAGACCTCGATCAACTGCTTGACCTGTGCGGCGCGGGCCTTGGCCTCGGCCTTCTCCTGCTGCTGACGGTTCAGCTCCTGGTCGCGCTTGACCTTCTCGGCCATGGCTTCCTGGGCGGCGCGCTGCTGCGAATCATCCAGCTCGGCCTGGCCTTTGTGGGCCAGACGCTGTTGCTTCTGCTTGTCTTTGCTGACCTGCTTGGCCTGCTTTTGATTGACCAGGCCTGCTTTGAGCAACTGGTCGCGAAGGGAAAGGCTCATCAATGCTTACTCACTTGGGCAACGGCTCAGCCGCAGCTGGGCTCATTCTTTTCCTGGCGTTTGGCTTCGCCCCAGAGGGCGTCCAACTCTTCGAGGGTGCAATCTTCCATGGGACGGTGGGTGTCGCGCAATGCCTGTTCGATGAAACGGAAACGTCTTTCAAACTTGCCGTTGGCGCCGCGCAAGGCGGTTTCCGGATCGACCTTCAGATGCCGGGCCAGATTGACCACGGAAAACAGCAGGTCGCCGATCTCGTCGGCCACCGCCACCGGATCGTTTTCGGACATGGCTTCGAGCACTTCATCGAGCTCTTCGCGGACCTTGTCGAGCACCGGCAAGGCGTCCGGCCAGTCGAAACCGACCTGCCCGGCGCGCTTCTGCAACTTGGCTGAGCGCGACAGTGCCGGCAACGTGGCCGGCACATCGTCGAGCAGCGACAACTGCTCGGGCGCCGCGGATTTTTCCGCGCGCTCTTCGGCCTTGATCTCCTCCCAGCGCTGCTTGACCTGCGCTTCGCTCAAGCGCGGCACGTCAAGCGGCGCGTACAGATCGCCGGTGGGGAATACGTGGGGATGACGACGAATCAGTTTGCGCGTGATGCTGTCGATCACTCCGGCGAATTCGAACCGCCCTTCTTCCTTGGCCAACTGGCTGTAATACACCACCTGAAACAACAGATCGCCCAACTCGCCCTGCAAATGATCGAGATCGCCGCGTTCGATGGCATCGGCCACTTCATAGGCTTCTTCGAGGGTGTGCGGGACGATGGTCGCGTAGGTTTGCTTGATGTCCCACGGACAACCGAACTGCGGATCGCGCAGACGGGACATCAGATGGAGCAGGTCTTCGAGGGTGTACTTCATTTATCTGGCTCACCACAAATCCCATGTGGGAGCGAGCCTGCTCGCGAAAGCGGCGTGTCTGCAACAAAGATGTCGACTGACACACCCTCTTCGCGAGCAGGCTCGCTCCCACAGGGAACAATCAATTGCATCACGGTGTGCGGTTACGCCGCGTTTCGATGATGTTCGGCAATTGCGAAATCCGCCCCAGCAGCCGCCCGAGCGCATCCAGACCGGGGATCTCGATGGTCAACGACATCAGCGCGGTATTGTCTTCCTTGTTCGAGCGGGTGTTGACCGCCAGCACGTTGATGCGCTCGTTGAGCAGCACCTGCGAGACGTCACGCAGCAGCCCGGAACGGTCGTAGGCGCGGATGATGATGTCCACCGGATAGGTGAGCACCGGCACCGGGCCCCAGCTGACCTGAATGATCCGCTCCGGCTCGCGCCCGCCCAGTTGCAACACCGAGGCGCAGTCCTGACGGTGAATGCTCACGCCACGGCCCTGGGTGATGTAACCGACGATCGCGTCGCCCGGCAGCGGCTGGCAGCAGCCGGCCATCTGCGTCATCAGGTTGCCGACGCCCTGAATCTGGATATCGCCGCGCTTGCCCGGCTTGTAACCGGTAGCCTTGCGCGGGATCAGCTCCAACTGTTCATTGCCGCGCTCCGGCTCGACCAGTTGCTGCGCGAGGTTGACCAGATGCGCCTGACGCAGGTCGCCGGCCCCAAGGGCGGCGAACATGTCTTCGGCGGTTTTCATGTTGGCCTTTTCGGCCAGCTTGTCGAAATCCACCGCCGGCAGGCCAAGGCGATTGAGTTCGCGCTCGATCAGGGTTTTACCAGCGGCAACGTTCTGATCGCGAGCCTGCAACTTGAACCAGTGAACGATCTTCGCCCGCGCCCTCGAGGTGGTCACGTAACCGAGGTTCGGGTTCAGCCAGTCGCGGCTCGGCGTGCCGTGCTTGCTGGTGATGATCTCGACCTGCTCGCCGGTCTGCAGGCTGTAGTTCAGCGGCACGATACGGCCGTTGATCTTCGCGCCGCGACAGTTGTGGCCGATTTCGGTGTGCACGCGGTAGGCGAAATCCAGCGGCGTCGCGCCTTTCGGCAAGTCGATGGCGTGACCGTCGGGCGTGAAGATGTAGACCCGATCAGGCTCGATGTCGACGCGCAGCTGTTCAGCCAGACCGCCGATGTCACCGAGCTCTTCGTGCCATTCGAGAACCTGACGCAGCCAGGAAATTTTCTCTTCGTAATGGTTTGAACCGGATTTGACGTCGGTGCCCTTGTAGCGCCAGTGCGCGCAGACGCCAAGTTCGGCTTCTTCGTGCATCGAATGAGTGCGGATCTGCACCTCGAGGACCTTGCCCTCCGGGCCGATCACCGCCGTGTGCAGCGAGCGGTAGCCGTTCTCTTTCGGGTTGGCGATGTAGTCGTCGAATTCTTTCGGGATATGCCGCCACAGAGTGTGGACGATGCCGAGCGCGGTGTAGCAGTCGCGCATTTCCGGCACCAGCACGCGCACGGCGCGAACGTCGTAGATCTGGCTGAATTCCAGGCCCTTGCGCTGCATTTTGCGCCAGATCGAGTAGATGTGTTTCGCCCGGCCGCTGATGTCGGCGTCGACGCCGGTGGCCTGCAGTTCGTCCTTGAGCTGGGTCATCACGTCGCTGATGAAGCGCTCGCGATCCAGCCGCCGCTCGTGGAGCAACTTGGCGATCTGCTTGTATTGATCAGGTTCGAGATAGCGGAAGGACAAGTCCTCCAGCTCCCATTTGATGTGACCGATGCCGAGACGATGCGCGAGCGGCGCATAGATGTCGAAGACTTCCCGGGCGACGCGGTTGCGCTTTTCATCGTCGGCGGTTTTCACCGCACGAATGGCGCAGGTGCGTTCGGCCAGTTTGATCAGCGCAACGCGCACGTCATCGACCATCGCCACGAGCATCTTGCGCAGGTTTTCGACCTGCCCCTGAGTGCCCATGACCATCGACTGCCGTGGGCTGAGACTGGCGCTGATGGCCGCCATGCGCTGCACGCCGTCGATCAGTTTGGCCACCACCGGGCCGAAGCGCTGGCCGACTGCCGCCAGTTCGATCTGCCCTTCGCGCACGCCGCGATACAACACGGCGGCGACCAGTGAATCCTGATCGAGCTTGAGGTCGGCAAGGATTTCGGCGATCTCAAGGCCAGTGCTGAAACTGCCGGAGCCTTCGGCCCACAGGTTCTTCCTGGCGTTGGACTGTTGTTCGGCCTCGCGAGCGAACTCGCAGGCTTCTTTCAAGGCCTCGCGATCCAGTGCCAGATCGACACTGACCGCGTGATCGAGCCAGGCCTCAAGATTGATACTGCCGTCGGTGTTGATCGGCTGGTGTGCTCTCACCTGTACCATGCTGCTTTACCTTCCCTACGACGCAGATTCAATGCGTCAAATCGCTGATCCTCAGTGTCCGTTCGCGCTCGCGGGGCTCAGGCGAGCGCTGCGCGGACAGATCAGACGGATTCAGACGAGCCGTCCTGGCTCGCTTCAAATAACGCCATGGCCTCGACATGTGCCGTCTGAGGAAACATATCGAGAATCCCGGCACGTTTTAACCGGTAGCCCTGCTTGATCAATTCCTGCGTGTCGCGCGCCAGCGTGGCCGGGTTGCACGACACGTATACCAACCGTCTGGCGCCCAGGGTCGCGAGCTTGCGCACCACCTCGAAAGCACCGTCACGCGGTGGGTCCAAGAGTACCGCAGAAAAGCCGTTTCCGATCCACTGAGCATCGGTCAAAGGCTGGGATAAATCGGCTTGAAAAAACTTTGTGTTATGCAAATTGTTACTGACGGCATTGGCAGCGGCACGCTCGACCATGGTCTGCACGCCCTCTACCGCCACCACTTCACGTACGCTTTTGGCCAGCGGCAGGGCAAAATTGCCCAGCCCGCAGAACAGATCGAGCACGCGCTCGTCAGCCGTCGGCTGCAGCCACTCCAGCGCCTGAGCGATCATCGCTTCGTTGACCCCGGCGTTGACCTGAACAAAGTCTCCCGGCCGGTACGCCAGTTCTAGATCCCACTGCTCCAGGCGATAACCGAGGCTCTGACCGGCCTCGACCGGTTGCGGTTCACCTTCGCCATGCAACCACAACTGCGCCTGATGGAACTGGCAGAAATCCTTGAGAATCGTCAGATCCGCTTCGGACAACGGCGCCATGTGCCGCAGCAACACCGCCAGAGATGAGCCGCTGAACAACTCGACATGGCCCAGCGCCTGGGGTTTGCTCAGGCGCCGCAGCATCTCCGGCAAACGGGTCATGATCGGTTGCAAGGGCTGTACCAGCACCGGGCATTCGCTGATCGCAACGATGTCCTGACTGCCGGCGGCGCGGAAACCCACTTCGAGGTTCTTCGCTTTCATGTCCCAGCGCACGGCGATGCGTGCGCGCCGACGGTAGCCGAATTCCGGGCCGGTCAGCGGCGCTGTCCATTCTTCGGGTTCGACACCGGCAACTCGCGACAATTGCTCGGCGAGCATGCGCTGTTTCAGGGCGAGCTGTTCGGCGTGGGGCAAGTGCTGGACGCTGCAACCGCCACAGCGGCCGAAGTGCGCGCACGCTGCCGGACGACGCAAATCGCTTGCGGTAAACACACGCTCGGTGCGCGCTTCGACCACTTTGCCGTGGGCGCCAAGCACCCGCGCTTCGACCTCTTCACCGGCAAGGGCGCCGAGGACGAACCAGGTTTTGCCTTCGAAAAACGCGATACCGCGACCGTCATTGGCCAGGCGCTCGATGCTCAAGCGCTGCTTTTTACCGGTCGGAATTTGCGGCGCCTTGCTGCCACCCGTGGGCTGGAAGCGCAGGCCTCTTTCGTGTTTGGCCATCAGTTGGGCGCGTCGAAAATGCCGGTCGACAGGTAACGGTCGCCACGGTCGCAGATGATCGCAACGATCACCGCGTTTTCAACTTCTTTGGACAGGCGCAGCATCGCTGCCACCGCACCGCCCGAGGACACGCCGCAGAAGATGCCTTCTTCGCGGGCCAGACGACGAGTGACGTCTTCGGCTTCGCTTTGCGCCATGTCGACGATGCGATCGACGCGGTCAGCCTGATAGATCTTCGGCAGGTATTCCTGCGGCCAGCGGCGGATGCCGGGAATGGCCGAGCCTTCCATCGGTTGCAGGCCGACGATCTGCACGCTGTCGCTCTGCTCTTTGAGGTAGCGCGACACGCCCATGATGGTCCCGGTGGTGCCCATCGAACTGACGAAATGGGTGATGCTGCCTTGGGTCTGACGCCAGATTTCCGGACCGGTGGTGGTGTAGTGCGCTTCTGGGTTGTCGCCGTTGGCGAACTGGTCGAGCACCTTGCCACGGCCTTCGGCTTCCATACGCTGGGCCAGATCGCGGGCGCCTTCCATGCCCTCTTCCTGAGTGACCAGAATCAGCTCGGCGCCGTAAGCGGTCATCGCCGCTTTGCGCTCGGCGCTGGAGTTGTCCGGCATGATCAGGATCATCTTGTAACCCTTGATCGCAGCGGCCATCGCCAGAGCGATACCGGTGTTGCCGGAGGTCGCCTCGATCAGCGTATCGCCGGGATTGATCTGCCCGCGCAGCTCGGCACGGGTGATCATCGACAGCGCCGGCCGGTCCTTGACCGAACCCGCCGGGTTGTTCCCTTCGAGCTTGAGCAAAAGGGTGTTGCTGGTGGCGCCGGGCAGGCGCTGCAAACGCACCAGCGGCGTGTTGCCGACGCAATCGGCGATGGTTGGGTACTGCAGGGTCATGGCGTATTCGCAATCCAGACGTGCGGGGGCGCCTATCATACCGGCAAACCCGCGCAGGCCATATCACGCAAAGTGCGGTGCTTATGGTTTATGGGAATAAGGGATCACTGGTCGGGTTTTCCATATGGGCTGTATCCAAGGCGTAAAACTCATGGAGCTTGGCTTGCAGCAACTGTTTATCCGGCAAGCATGTTTGATATTGCGCAATCAATGCGGGCGAAAGACTGCGGTTGAGGGCGTACTCGACGACCTCGTCCTCTTTGCTGGCACAGAGCAACACACCGATCGCCGGATTTTCGTGGGGCTTGCGGACATTGCGATCCAGCGCCTCCAGATAGAAATCCAGCTTGCCCAAATACTCTGGCTCGAAACGCCCGACCTTGAGTTCAATCGCGACCAGGCAATTAAGCCCCCGGTGGAAGAACAGAAGATCCAGAGCGAAATCCCGGCCGCCGACTTGCAGCGGATATTCGGAGCCGACAAAGCAGAAGTCCCGACCCAACTCGATTAGGAAGTCTTTCAGCCTCGTCAGGAGCCCTTGGTGCAGATCGGTCTCAGAATGAGCAGAAGGCAGGTCGAGAAATTCGACCATGTACGAGTCGCGGAATATATCAAGCGCTGCCGGGTGCGTTTGTTTGAGCGCGGCGGAGGCTTTCGCTGGATCGGCGAGGGTTCGCTCGAACAGAGCGGCTTTAAGTTGCCGCTCCAGTTCGCGCTTTGACCATTTTTCTCGAACGGCCATTCGTACGTAGAATTCGCGCTCTTCCGGCCTTTTGCACTGGCTGAAAATGATCAAATTGTGGGACCAGGACAATTGTCGCACCAGTGGTGCGACTTTCTCTTCGGCGTGATAAAGCTCATAAAACTGGCGCATGCGAAACAAGTTGGAGCGTGTAAAGCCTCGCAGCCCCGGTTGCGTTTTAGCCAGATGCTCAGCCAATTGGCCAACCACCGAATCCCCCCACTCCGCCCGCTCAATCTTGCGACTGATATGCGCGCCCACCTGCCAGTAAAGCTCGATCAGGTGAGTATTGACCGCTTGCATGGCCTTGTGTCTGGAACTGTGAATCAGCGCGAGCACTTCATTGAAACGATCGCCATCTGAGCTGCCGGTAAGGCTGGATGCATTCATGCGCAATTCCTTGAAGGTTTGGTGAAGCACGAGCCTAAACCGTTCAGGAAGCTTGAAATGACCGCTGGTGCAGCTTGGGAAATGTCATACAGAAAAAGACGAGCGCTCCGGCAAGTCAGTGGGATTGGGAGCGCGAATGGACTACATCGCGAACAGGCTCACTCCTACAAGGGGATTTATGTTGTTCAAATAATCTGCGGCGTACGCAATTCCACTGTAGGAGTGAGCCTGCTCGCGATAGCGTCATTCGGCGCAACACCATCATCCGCCAACAAGCGCAAATTCAACCGCAACCCAGCCCCTGCATTTTCCGCCCAGAGCAACCCGCCCTGGCGCTGCACCGCGTTACGCGCAATGCTCAACCCCAGCCCAAACCCGTCATCCCCGGGCCGCGATCCGTCCAGTCGAATGAACGGCGAAAAGATCCGCTGCAGATCCTCTTCAGCCACGCCGCCGCCCTGATCCTCCAGCCACAAGTGCCAATACTCACCATCACGCCGGCCATCCAGCCGCACAATCCCGCCGTCGGGCGAGTGACGAATGGCATTGCGCAAAATGTTTTCCAGCGCTTGCGCGAGAGTGTTGAGGTTGCCGCGCACCCAGCACGATGCTTCGACCGAGCATTGCAGTTGCAGACTCGGCCAGCCGCTTTCATAACAGGCGTTGTCGGTGAGCATTTCCCACAGTGCCTGAATCTGGATCGCTTCATCCGGCAATGGCGAGCGGTCGGTGTCGAGCCAGGCCAGTTGCAGGGTGTCTTCGACCAGGCGTTGCATGCCGTCCACCTCGCGGCCGATTCGTTCGCGCAATTGCGGCAGGCTTTGTTCGCTTTCGCTGGCCACGCGCAAGCGGCTCAGTGGCGTGCGCAACTCATGCGACAGGTCGCGCAACAATTGCTGTTGCAGGGCGACGGTGGTCTGCAGGCGTTCGGACATGGAATCGAAGGCCCGCGCCAGCTCACCGAGTTCATCCGGGCGCTGGGTGATGCCGCTCGACAGGCGCACATTCAATTGGTCGGCGCGCCAGGCGTTGGCCTGTTCGCGCAGGTTGTTCAGCGGCACCACCAGCAGGCGATACAGGCCGACACAGAGCAACAGGGTGAACAGTCCGGGAATCACGCCGTTGGTGATCACGCGCCAGAACACCCGGTACTTGCCCGGGACAAAGCGCTCGGGCAATTCGATGACCAGAATGCCGGCGGCCGGATCCTGGGGAAACGGTACCCGCAGCCACGGCCGGCCCTTCTTGTGGATCGGCCAGTCGAGGCCACGCAGAAAGGTCAGGTGCTGCACTTCTGCCGCGTTCAACGGGCGGCTGCTCAGCGATTGCAGGTCCGCGCCGATCACCCCGACCCAACTGGCCTCGCGCAATTCCATGCTTCGCAACCAGTCATCGACACCATCGCGCCCGCCGCGCTGCCACGCCTGTTCGGCTTGTGCGGCATACCGGCTGAGAGTGTTGCGCGCTTCACTGGAAAGGAACTGATTGCGTTCCTCCATGTAGCGCCCCCACGACCAGCTCAGCCAGATCATCAACAGACAGAACGCTACCAACAGGCACGCCAGTTTCCAGAACAGCGAATGCCGCCCTGGCAGCTCAGACAGTTTCATCGGCACCGCTCAACACATAGCCCTTGCCCCACACCGTGCGCACTTCGCGTTCGGTGTAACCGATGGCTTTGAGTTTGCGGCGGATCTGGCTGATGTGCATATCGAGGCTGCGGTCGTGGGCAGCAAAACCGCGTTGCAGGACGTGCTGATAAAGGAAGGCTTTGCTCAGCACTTCCTCGTGGTTGCGGTGCAGGGTTTCCAGCAAACGGAATTCGCTGCGGGTCAGCCCGGCCGCTTGCTCGCGGAAGAACACGTCGCACTGTTGGTCATCGAAACGCAGGGTGCCTCCGACCTGAGCAGCGGCCACCGCAGGTGGGCGCCGATCCAGTGCGACTCGCCGCAGGATCGCTTCGATGCGCACATGCAACTCGGCCATGCTGAACGGCTTGGGCAGGTAATCATCGGCACCGAGACGGAAGCCGCTGATGCGATCGGCCTCGGCGCCCAGCGCGGACATCAGCAACACCGGCGTCGAGTGGCTCTGGCGCAGTTGCGTCAACAGTTTCAGACCATCGAGCCCGGGCAGCAGAATGTCCATCAGCACCACGTCGAAAGGCTGACGCTGCGCAATATTGAGACCTTCCTGGCCGTTCTGGCACCAGGTCACCTGAAAACCGCTGCGGCCCAGATGCTCGTGCACATAGGCGCCGAGGACCGGATCGTCTTCAATGGAAAGGATGCGTGGCGGGCCAGCGGAAACAGGAGTCATGAGTATCTGCAAGTAATTCTCAGTTGGCGGATTATTCAAGATTGTCCGACAGCGGGCAACACAAGCTTGGCCTGTCGGACGAACGCGTGCTTGGGCGCGCTGCATTTTCCGCAAGATTGCCCGCCAGCAAATCGCTACACTGCGCCCATGTCGCGTGCTGGATGCACGCATGTGTCAACAGATCAGCGGGATGCGGGAGATAGGCGTGCTCAAGAAACTGGGAATCAAAGGTCGCGTGCTGTTGCTGACCTTGTTGCCGACCAGCCTGATGGCGCTGGTGCTGGGTGGCTATTTCACCTGGACGCAGCAGACCGACCTGCAGAGCCAATTGATGCAGCGCGGCGAAATGATCGCCGAGCAACTGGCGCCGCTGGTCGCGCCGGCGATGGGCCACGGCGATGCCGATCTGCTCGAGCGCATCGCCACCCAGTCCCTTGAACAACCCGACGTGCGCGCGGTGACCTTCCTCGCGGCGGACCGCTCGCCACTGGCCCACGCCGGCCCGACCATGCTCAATCAGGCGCCCAGCGGCGACAGCGCATTGTTGCAACGGCGCAGCGGCAACGACGCGACGCGCTACCTGATGCCGGTGTTCGGCAAGCACCGCAACCTCGCCGGTGAAATCATTCCCGAGGAGTCCGAGCGGTTGCTCGGTTGGGTCGAACTTGAGCTGTCGCACAACGGCATGCTGTTGCGCGGTTATCGCAGCCTGTTCGCCAGCCTGCTATTGATCGCCGCCGGACTCGCCGGCGCCGCCCTCCTCGCGCTGCGCATGGGCCGCACCATCAACCGTCCGCTGAGCCAGATCAAACAGGCTGTCGCGCAGCTCAAGGACGGGCATCTGGAAACCCGTTTGCCGCCCCTCGGCAGTCAGGAACTGGACGAACTGGCCTCCGGCATCAACCGCATGGCCGGCACCCTGCAGAACGCTCGTGAAGAGTTGCAGCACAGCGTCGATCAGGCCACCGAAGACGTCCGGCAGAACCTGGAAACCATCGAAATCCAGAACATCGAACTGGACCTGGCGCGCAAAGAGGCGCTGGAGGCCAGTCGGATCAAATCCGAATTCCTTGCCAACATGAGCCACGAGATCCGCACCCCGCTCAACGGCATTCTCGGCTTCACTCACTTGTTGCAGAAAAGCGAACTGACCCCGCGCCAGCTCGACTATCTCGGCACCATCGAAAAGTCTGCCGACAGTCTGCTGGGGATCATCAACGAGATTCTTGATTTCTCGAAAATCGAGGCCGGCAAACTGGTGCTCGATCACATACCGTTCAATCTGCGTGATCTTTTGCAGGACACCCTGACCATTCTCGCCCCGGCGGCGCATGCCAAACAGCTTGAGCTGGTGAGTCTGGTCTATCGCGACACGCCGCTGTCGCTGGTCGGCGATCCGCTGCGCCTCAAGCAGATCCTCACCAACCTGGTGAGCAATGCGATCAAGTTCACCCGCGAAGGCACCATCGTCGCCCGAGCGATGCTCGAAGACGAGCACGAAGACAGCGTGCAATTGCGCATCAGCATTCAGGACACCGGCATCGGTTTGTCGAGCCAGGATGTGCGCGCGCTGTTTCAGGCCTTCAGTCAGGCCGACAACTCGCTGTCCCGCCAGCCCGGCGGCACCGGTCTGGGGCTGGTGATTTCCAAGCGCCTGATCGAGCAGATGGGCGGCGAGATCGGCGTCGACAGCACCCCGGGCGAAGGCTCGGAATTCTGGATCAGCCTGAGCCTGCCGAAGACTCGCGACGACGCCGAAGACCTGCCCGCCGCGCCATTGCTCGGGCGCCGCGTGGCGGTACTGGAAAATCACGAACTGGCGCGTCAGGCCTTGCAGCATCAACTGGAAGACTGCGGCCTCGACGTCACGCCGTTCAATACTCTGGAAAGCCTGAGCAATGGCGTCACCGGCGCACATCAGACCGATCAGGCGATCGATCTGGCGGTCATCGGCATCACCAGCAACGACATGCTCCCGGAGCGTTTGAACCAGCACATCTGGGACCTCGAACACCTGGGCTGCAAAGTGCTGGTGCTGTGCCCGACCACCGAGCAGACGCTGTTCCATCTGTCGGTGCCCAACCCGCACAGCCAGCTTCAAGCCAAACCGGCGTGCACGCGCAAGTTGCGCCGGGCGCTGGCCGATCTGGTCAATCCGCGCCAGATCCGCAGCGAACCGGGCGAGCCGCTGTCGAGTCGTGCGCCGCGCGTGCTGTGCGTAGACGACAATCCGGCCAATCTGTTGCTGGTGCAAACCCTGCTCGAAGATATGGGCGCCCGCGTGCTCGCCGTGGAAAGCGGCTACGCGGCAGTCAAAGCTGTCCAGAGCGAATCCTTCGATCTGGTGCTGATGGACGTGCAGATGCCGGGCATGGACGGTCGCCAGACCACCGAAACCATTCGCCAATGGGAAAGCGAACGGCATTGCACACCGCTGCCGATCGTCGCCCTCACCGCCCACGCCATGGCCAACGAAAAACGCGCGCTGCTGCAAAGCGGCATGGACGACTACCTGACCAAACCGATCAGCGAGCGGCAACTGGCGCAGGTGGTGTTGAAGTGGACCGGACTGGCCCTGCGCAATCAGGCGCCGGATCGTAGCGGCGACAGCGCGGCGAGTCAGCAGGAACTGCCGGTACTCGATCACGAAGAAGGCTTGCGTCTGGCCGCCGGCAAGGCGGATCTGGCGGCGGACATGCTCGCCATGCTGCTGGCCTCGCTGGAAGCCGACCGCGAAGCGATTCGCGCGGCGCGGGACAGCCACGACCAGAATGCCTTGCTCGAACGCGTGCACCGCCTGCACGGCGCCACCCGTTATTGCGGGGTGCCGCAACTGCGCGCCGCCTGCCAGCGCAGCGAAACCCTGCTCAAGCAGGACGATCCGAAAGCGGCTGCCGCGCTGGACGAACTGGAACGCTCGATCAACCGACTCGCGGCGCAGGCGCGCATCAGCGCCTGATCCAGGGCAAGGCACGGTGCGCGCAAAGCGCTACAGTTGTCGCGGGCGATTGCCGCCCGCGTCGATGTTCCAGGAGGATTCATGCGCACGATCTTTTTCAGCAGCCAGACCTACGATCGCGACAGCTTCCTCGGCGCCGACTGCCCGGCCGGGCTCGAACTGCACTTTCAAGCGGCGCGACTGAGCGTAGATACGGCGGCGCTGGCCGAGCAGCACGAAGTGGTCTGCGCGTTCATCAATGACGACCTCAGCGCCCCGGTGCTGGAACGCCTTGCGGCTGGCGGCACGCGGCTGATTGCCCTGCGTTCCGCCGGTTACAACCATGTCGATCTGCCCGCAGCGAAGCGCCTCGGCCTGGCCGTCGTGCGTGTGCCGGCCTACTCGCCGCACGCTGTGGCCGAACATGCCGTCGCGCTGATCCTCGCCCTCAATCGTCGCCTGCACCGCGCCTACAACCGCACCCGCGAAGGTGATTTCAGCCTGCATGGCCTGAGCGGTTTCGATCTGGTCGGCAAAACTGTCGGCATCGTCGGCACCGGGCAGATTGGCGCAACGTTCGCGAAAATCATGCACGGCTTCGGCTGTGAATTGCTGGCCTGCGACCCGTATCCCAATCCCGAGGTGCTGGCCTTGGGCGCGCGTTATCTGAGCCTGCCGGAGTTGCTCGCGCAGTCGCGGATCATCAGCCTGCATTGCCCGCTCAACGAGCAGAGCAAACACCTGATCAATCGCCAGTCACTGGCACACATGCAGGCGGGGGCGATGTTGATCAACACCGGGCGCGGTGGTCTGGTGGACACCCCGGCGCTGATCGACGCGCTGAAGGACGGTCAACTCGGGTATCTGGGGCTGGATGTTTACGAGGAAGAGGCGCAGCTGTTTTTCGAGGATCGCTCAGACCTGCCGTTGCAGGATGATGTGCTGGCACGCCTGCTGACGTTTCCCAACGTGATCATCACGGCGCATCAGGCATTTCTGACCCGCGAGGCGCTGGGCGCGATTGCCGCCACCACCCTGGATAACATCGCGACCTGGGCGGCAGGTGCGCCGCAGAACCAGGTCGAGGGTTGAACCGTTTTACTTGGGCAGCGAAGACGCCAGGATCAGCAAGCCCAGCCAACCGAAACCGAGCAGGCGCTGCTTGCTCGAATGGCCGCTGCGCAGCAGGAACCAGACGAAAAACGCCGGCAACAGAAACACCATGATTTTCAGCCAGCCTTCCACCGGGCGGCTGCCATCGGCGTTGAGCGGTTGTTGTGCCTGGCGAGCCTGTTCTGCCGCCTGCTGACGACGACGGCGCCCTGCTGCTGCGGGCATCACTTTCGGTAACGGCTCGGCCACTGGCGGTACAACCGCTTCGGGCACAGCCTTGTTGCGTGGCAGGCTGCCGAAGGAAATCGTCGAGGTCTGCGCCGATGCCGCAATGGACTGCGCCTGCATGGCGGCGTGCTCGGCCATCGGGGCGCCGCAGTGAATGCACACCAGCGCTTCGGAACTGATGCTCCGCTTGCATTCATAACATTCGATCAGCGCCATGTTCCGTTCCTTCAGATTCGGGGGCCGGCAGTTTGCCATGACTGTCGGCCTATTTGAACCGGATCGAAGGTCGCACGCGTGCATCATTCTGCAATCGAGCCCGTGCTAGCATGTCGCGCATATTTGGAGGACCCATGGTCGAACACGATTTCCGCTACACCCTGATGAACCCGCAACACACCCTCACCGAATGCCGCGCCCTCGTTCCGGGCCGCTATCAGGTGACTGGCAACGGTGGCTCGATCCGCATCGGCGATGCCCTGTTGGTCACCCTCAAAGGCAGCAAGGACTTGTCCATGCGCCTGACCGTCGACACGGTCCGCCACCTGATCAACCCGCCGGGCCAATGGACCGCAATGACCACAGGCCCGGTGTTCGGCGAACTGGCCATTCACACCTGGCAGGTCAATTGCGACAGCTGCGCGAAAGAGCTGAGCTTTGAATTCGCCGTGGACGCCAAACTCGGCAAAACCGCAGAAAAACCGGCTGCCACTGCGCGCATCGCCGAGCTGGGCTGGAAAGCCGTTGGCGACAGGCACCTGTGCCCGAAATGCCAGGAGCCTGCGTGATGAAACGCCTCGTCCTGACCGCGCTGATCGGTGTCGGCCTGGCCGGTTGCGCCGCAGAGCCGGTGCAACTGCAGCACAACCGCAGCTACATTCTGGAATGGATCGGCGAGCGGCCGCTGATGGATTACAGCCATCTGACGGTAACCCTCGGCGATGACGGCCGCGCCTATGGCAATGGCGGCTGCAACCATTGGTTCGCGCCCTATACGCAGGACGGCGACAAGCTGACCTTCGGCAAGATCGGCAAGACCCGCAAGCTCTGCGCCCCGGCGCTGATGGAGCAGGAACAGCGATTCCTGCAGGCGCTGGAAAAGGTCGAGCGCTGGGACATTTCGCCGATCGAGCAGATACGCTTCTGGCCGGCTGAAGGCAAACCGTTGCGCTGGTGGCTGGAAGAGGGTTGATCGCTTGGACCGCCAAGCCCCTCACCCTAGCCCTCTCCCAGAGGTAGAGGGGACTGATTGGGGGATATTCGAGAGATACGCCGACTTGAAAGTTCTTCGCTGAATCCCTGATGTACTGGCCCCTCTCTAGCGGATGCATAATCGACTCGGTGTCTCAGACACCTCGGTCGGCCCCCTCTCCCTCGGGGAGAGGGCTGGGGTGAGGGGCTTCTGGCGGTTTACTTCGTAGCCTGCAACGCCTCCAGCTTCGCCATCACCCCCGCCGCTGTCTGCTCACCGAGCAACTGTTCACGCACCTTGCCCTTGTCATCGATGATGAAGGTCACCGGCAGCGCCTCACTGCGCGGCAGGTCGAACAGCTCTGCCGGATCCTGCGCCAGCACGGTGAACTTGATGCCCAGTTTCTCGCTGGCTTCTTTCAGCTCCGCGCCCTGCACATTGTCGAAATTGACTCCGAACACACCGACGTTCCTGCCTTTGAGTTCGTCAGCCAAATGATTCAGTTCAGGAATCTCCGTACGGCACGGGCCACACCATTCGGCCCAGTAGTTAAGCACCACCCATTGTTTGTCCAGACGTTCGGACGCAACCTTCTGGCCGTTCTGGTCGATCCCGTAATCATTGCCGCAGCCCCCCAGCATCAACGCCCCGATAATGGTCAATGCCGCTGCCAATCGCCGTGTCATGTCGTGTTCCTTGTGAAAATTCGAAAGCGCCTGCGACCCATCGCCTCTGACGGTTCTGGATTGCGCGCCGCACAGTTAGAATAGCCGCCACTTTACGCCAGAAGCGACCCGCCATGACCGATCTGACGCTTTATCACAATCCGCGCTGCTCGAAATCCCGCGCCGCGCTGGAACTGCTCGAAGCCCGCGGCTTGCAGCCGACTATCGTGCGCTACCTGGAAACGCCGCTGAACGCCGCGCAAGTCAAGGCCCTGCTCGGCAAGCTCGGGATCAGCGCGCGGCAACTGCTGCGCAGCGGCGAAGAGGAATACAAAACCCTGAACCTGGCGGACGCCAGTCTCAGCGAGCAGCAATTGATCGACGCCATCGCTGCGCACCCGAAACTGATGGAGCGGCCGATTCTCGAAGCCGGCAACAAAGCCGTCATCGGTCGCCCACCGGAGAACGTGTTGGAGTTGTTGCCATGAGCGCGCCGTACATTCTGGTGCTCTATTACAGCCGCAGCGGTTCGACCAACGAGATGGCCCGGCAGATCGCCCGGGGTGTCGAGCAGGCCGGAATGGAAGCGCGTCTGCGCACGGTCCCGGCTATCTCCACCGAATGCGAAGCGGTGGCCGCGGATATTCCCGATGAAGGCGCGCTCTACGCCAGCCTCGACGATCTGAAGAACTGCGCCGGTCTCGCACTGGGCAGTCCGACGCGTTTCGGCAATATGGCCGCGCCGCTCAAATATTTTCTGGACGGCACCAGCAACCTCTGGCTGACCGGCGCGCTGGTCGGCAAACCGGCCGGCGTGTTCACCTCCACCGCCAGCCTGCACGGCGGGCAGGAAACCACGCTGCTGTCGATGATGCTGCCGCTGTTGCACCACGGCATGTTGATCACCGGCCTGCCCTACAGCGAATCGGCCCTGCTCGAAACCGAAGGTGGCGGCACGCCCTACGGGGCCAGCCATCACGCCGGTGCCGACGGCAAGAACGGTCTCGATCAGCACGAAGTGGCGCTGTGCCGCGCACTCGGTCTGCGTCTGGCGAAAACCGCGCAGAAACTGGTGGGCTGATGGCGAAGAAGCCGAAAGTCCTGCCCTCGGTGGCGTGGCTTGAGCCACGGGTCAAGGCAATGCGCGTGCTCAGCCTGCTGAGCTTTTTCGCCCTCGCCGGATTGCTCGCCGCTTATTACCTGCTGTTCGCCGACCTGCACGGCGCACGGCCGTGGGTGATTCTGCTGGTCGAGCTGATCCCGTGGCTGGTGCTCGCCCCGGCGATGATCATAGGCAGCGCCCGTGGACATTCGTGGATGTGTTTTGTAGTGAACCTGTATTTCATCAAAGGCGCACTGGCCGCATACGATCCCAACCGGCACGTGTTCGGTCTGCTGGAAATGGCCGCGAGCCTGGCAGTGTTCTGTTCGGCGCTGCTGTATGTGCGCTGGCGGTATCAGTTGAATCGCAAATTGGCTGGCGAAGGCGAAGTCTCCGTCGCCTGACAAATAGCTATCGCGAGCAGGCTCACTCCTACAGGAGATTTGTGTACGCCACAGATCCCCTGTGGGAGCGAGCCTGCTCGCGAATGCAGCGACGCGGTCTTAATGGTTCACGGTGTAGGCCAGCATCATCGAGATCTGGCTCATCGGCCGTCCGCCACTCTGTTCGTGCCACTGGTTGAACGCGTTCTGCACCGTTGCCAGATCACGCTGGCTGGTCGGCACTTTGTCGACGATCTTCTGCGCATTCAGCGCCGCGACCACGTCGTAGCTCGGCACGAATGTGTCCTTGCCGACCATGCGCAAAAACCGCGGCGCCGACAGCCCGCCGAGTTGGTGGCCGTGCTTTTTCAGGTACGTCCACAGACCAACGATGTCGGTCACCGGCCAGTCGGCGATCAGCGCGCCGAAGCTGCCCTTGTCCTTTTCCACATCGAGGATGAACTGCGCATTGCGCGGCACGCTTTTCAGCTTGCCCAGATGGCGGATGATCCGCGCGTCCTGCATCAGGCGCTCCAGGTGTTCGGCGCTCATCAGCACGACTTTTTCCGGATCGAACTTGAAGAACACTTCTTCGAAGGCCGGCCACTTGGCGTCTACCAGGCTGTGCTTGAGCCCGGCGCGAAACACCCGCAGGGCCATGGTCGAGAGGTAGCGGTCGTCGCGGATCTTGCGCAATTGTGCGGGGGTCTTGGGAACGGGCAGATGGGCTTCCAGTTCAGCCGCCGAACCAAAACGGTTCAGACAGTATTCGTGCAGCCACTTGTAATCGCGCATGCCCTCTCCTATTGAATGAAACGAACAGATCCCTGTGGGAGCGAGCCTGCTCGCGAAGGGATTGGATCAGTCAACACTTGGGCTGAATGACACACCGCTTTCGCGAGCAGGCTCGCTCCCACATCTGGATCGGGTTTACAGATTGACGACATTGACGAAACGCGAAGCCGCGGTCTCGTCGATCTTCAGGCTGGTGAAGTCGAACAGGTTACGGTCGGCCAGTTGCGACGGCACCACGTTCTGCAGGCTGCGGAAAATCGATTCGGTGCGACCCGGGGTCTTGCGGTCCCAGTCCTGAAGCATTTCCTTGACCACCTGGCGCTGCAGGTTCTCCTGCGAGCCGCAAAGGTTGCACGGAATGATCGGGAATTGCTTGAAGTCCGAGTAGGCCTGGATGTCTTTCTCGTTGCAGTACGCCAGCGGCCGAATCACCACGTTGCGGCCATCGTCGGCACGCAGTTTCGGCGGCATCGCTTTCAGGGTGCCGTTGAAGAACATGTTGAGGAAAAACGTCTCGACGATGTCGTCGCGGTGATGACCGAGGGCCATCTTCGTCGCGCCGATTTCGTCAGCAAAGGTGTACAGCGTGCCGCGACGCAGGCGCGAGCACAGCGAGCAGGTGGTCTTGCCTTCCGGCACCAGTTCCTTGACCACCGAGTAGGTGTCTTTCTCGACGATGTGGTACTCGATGCCCAGTTCTTTCAGGTAGGCCGGCAGCACGTGCTCGGGAAAGCCCGGCTGTTTCTGGTCCATGTTCACCGCGACGATGTCGAATTTGATCGGTGCAACCTTCTGCAGGTGCATCAGCACGTCGAGCATGGTGTAGCTGTCCTTGCCCCCGGACAGGCAGACCATGACCTTGTCGCCGTCTTCGATCATGTTGAAATCGGCGACCGCCTCGCCGGCCAGGCGGCGCAGGCGCTTTTGCAGTTTGTTCTGGTTGACCGTAAGAGTGCCCATGACGCGAAATCCGTGAGGTGTGACGAAAGGCCGGCATTTTACGCAAAAAACCCGGCGCGGGCGAAGGGCCGCAGTCGAATTGACTCACCTCTACTGTGGCGAGGGAGCTTGCTCCCGCTGGGGTGCGAAGCGCCCCCAAACCTGCAACGGAATTTTTCCTGACACGGCGAGCCGGGAGGGTTTGCGACTGCTGCGCAGCCGGGCGGGAGCAAGCTCCCTCACCACCGAACCATTCGGTTCCTAAGCACCAAGATTCTGGCGCGATTAAGCCCTTTGTTTACAGCGCGATTTGCTCTAAGCCCGGCATACCGGTGCGCTGGAGTCCTTTCTATACTGCGACATAAGGTCGCACACGTCTTTAGACCTGTATTTGCTCGGCCACCTTGGCCCGTAGGCGCTCCGTTGGGGGGCGATGGCAATGACAAGAGGAGTGAATGGCATGATCCATCACGTAGTGGGACTGTTTACCCACCCCGATCAGGAATGGAAGGAGATCCGTGGCGACCAAGAGGAAAGCATCAGCCACATGTACTTGACCCACACGCTGATTCTGGCGGCGATCCCCGCTGTCTCGGCGTTCATCGGCACGACCCAGGTCGGCTGGGTGATCGGCAACCGCGCGCCGGTGATGCTAACGTTCGAAAGTGCCTTGTGGATGACCATCATGTCGTACCTGGCGATGCTCGGCGGGGTCGCGGTGATGGGCGCCTTCGTGCACTGGATGGCGCGCACCTATGACGCCAATCCGAGCCTGGCCCGTTGCGTGGCGTTTGCCACTTACACGGCGACACCGTTGTTCGTCGGCGGCCTGGCGGCGCTGTACCCGCACATGTGGCTGGGGATGATCGTCGGCACGGCGGCCATCTGCTACACGGTATACCTGCTGTACGTCGGCCTGCCGACCTTCATGAACATTCCTTCGGATGAAGGTTTTCTGTTTTCCAGTTCGGTGCTCGCGGTCGGGCTGGTGGTGCTGGTGGCGATCATGGCGTTTACCGTGATCATCTGGGGGCTGGGTGTCGGGCCCGTCTATACCAACTGACTCGTTTCCTCCCTGAGAAAAACAACCTCTGCCAATACAGGCCGCCGCAAGGCGGCCTTCTCGTTGGGCGACGACCATTCGGCAGGTCGGCGATTCGCAAGTCGCCGGGGTTGCGGCATACTCGGCTTCTCTGGAGATCCATCAAGCATGCCCGAGCAACTCAATACCCGCGTCGAAGATTGTTACCAACTCGCTGAATCCTTTTTCAAACGTTCCTTCAAACGCCCCGTCGTCAGTCTCAAGCTGCGCGGGCAGAAAGCCGGTGTCGCTCATCTGCACGAGAACCTGCTGCGCTTCAACCCGCAGTTGTACCGGGAAAACACCGAACACTTCCTCAAGCAGACCGTGGCCCACGAAGTCGCGCACCTGATCGCTCATCAACTGTTCGGCGACCGCATCCAGCCCCATGGCGAGGAGTGGCAATTGATCATGCGCGGCGTATACGAACTGCCGCCCGACCGCTGCCACACCTACGAGATCAAGCGGCGCAGCGTGACCCGCTATATCTACAAATGTCCGTGCCCCGACAGTGACTTCCCGTTTACCGCCCAGCGCCATGGCCTGGTACGGCAAGGGCGGCGGTACTTGTGCCGGCGCTGCCGCAGTACTTTGGAGTTCAGTGGTGAGATGCGGGTGGAATAGTTGGTTTCTGTGTTGCTTTGACCGGCCCCATCGCGAGCAGGCTCGCTCCCACAGGGGAATGCATTTCAATGTGGGAGCGAGCCTGCTCGCGAAGGCGGCGGCTCAGGCACTAAAGAATCACCTTGGCCGAACGCAACTCGGCAATCCGCTCAGCACTCAACCCCAACTCCTCCAACACCTGATCCGTATGCTGCCCCAACCCCGCACCGACATGCCTTGGCGCCGGCAACGCTTCAGAGAATTTCAACGGACAAGCCATCTGCGCCTGCGTCGTGCCATCGCCGCGCGGCACCTGGGTCACCAGCTCCCGCGCCTGCAATTGCGGATGGCGCAGCGCCTCGCCCAGATTCAACACCGGTTCGACACAGGCATCGACTCCGGCGAACAGCTCACACAGTTCAGCAAAATCATGTCGCTCGAATTCGATCCGCAATGCCTCTTTCAGCGCCTGTTGCTGCTCTGCCCTGGGGGACAATCCCTGCGCCGCCAGTTCCGGTCGGCCCAGCGCCGTGCACAGTTGCTGCATGAACGCCGGCTCGAGACTGCCCACTGACATCCAGCGCCCATCCCGCGTGCGGTAATAATCGTAGAAACTGCCGCCGTTGAGCATCTGATCTTCCCAGCCCGGCTCCGCGCCACAGGCCAGATAGCCAGCGCCGGCCATGGCGTTCAGGCTGAACGCGCAGTCGGTCATGCTCACATCCAGATGCGTGCCTTGCCCGCTCTGCTGGCGAGCGATCACCGCCGCCAGCAAGCCGATCACCCCGTGCAACGAGCCGCCGGCCACGTCCGCCACCTGCATGCCCAGCGGCAAGGGCCCGCTGTCGGCGCGGCCGGTGTAACTGGCCAGCCCGGCCAGCGCCAGATAGTTGATGTCATGCCCCGCACGCTCCTTGTACGGCCCGGTCTGGCCGTAACCGCTGATCGACACGAAAATCAGCCGCGGGTTGATCGCCTTCAACGCCTCATAGCCCAGGCCCAGGCGCTCCATCACCCCGGGGCGGAATTGCTCGAGAACGATGTCGTACTCACCCAGCAGCTGCTTGATGATCTCCAGCGCCGCGGGCTGTTTCAGATCCAGCGCCAGACTGCGCTTGTTGCGGTTCAGGTAAGCGTGGCTGGCCGATACCCCGCCATCATGCGGCGGCAGCACCCGCAGCAGATCCATACGCGTCGGCGATTCGATGCGCAGCACCTCGGCGCCCATGTCCGCCAGCAGCAGCGAGGCGAAAGGCCCCGGCAGCAAGGTCGAGAAATCAAGAATCTTCAGTGAGGCCAGCGGTGCGGACATGGGCGAACTCCTTGGGCGATGCACTCAGCCTAGGCAGCCATCGTCGATGCGGCAATCACCGCAAATGTCAGCAGGTGTGACCGTTGCGCTCAAATCCCGGGCAAGAAAAAACCCGCCGAAGCGGGTTTTTCCGTGCAAGCGATGCTTACTTCACATTGCTCGGGGTTGGGCCTTCAGCAACACCCAGGTCGTCTTCTTCACGCTCGTCGGAGATACCGCGACCGCCGGAAGCCAGCTCGGCCTGCAGTTGATCGGTATCCAGCTCCTTGACCCACTTGGCCACGACGATGGTCGCTACCGCGTTACCGACCAGGTTGGTCAGCGCGCGGGCTTCGGACATGAAGCGGTCGATGCCGAGGATCAGCGCCAGGCCGGCCACCGGCAGGTGACCTACCGCCGACAGGGTTGCGGCCAGCACGATGAAGCCCGAACCGGTTACACCCGCCGCACCTTTGGAGGACAGCAGCAGTACCAGCAGCAGGGTGATCTGGTGGGTGATGTCCATGTGCGTGTCAGTCGCCTGGGCGATGAACACGGCGGCCATGGTCAGGTAGATCGAAGTACCGTCGAGGTTGAACGAGTAACCGGTCGGGATCACCAGACCAACTACCGATTTCTTCGCACCCAGACGTTCCATCTTGATCAGCATGCGTGGCAGTGCCGATTCCGACGAGGACGTACCCAGTACGATCAACAGCTCTTCACGGATGTAACGCACCAGTTTGAACACGCTGAAACCGTGAGCCCGGCAGATCGCACCCAGCACCAGCACAACGAACAGTACGCAGGTGATGTAGAAGCAGATCATCAGTTGACCCAGCTGCACCAGCGAGCCGACACCGTAGGCACCGATGGTGAACGCCATGGCGCCCAGCGCACCGAGTGGCGCCAGTTTCATGATCATGTTGATGATGTTGAACATCACGTGGGCGAAGCGATCGATCATGTCCAGCAGCGGACGACCGTACGAACCCAGGCGATGCAGGGCGTAGCCGAAGATCACCGAGAACATCAGCACTTGCAGGATATCACCGGTGGCAAACGCGCCGACGATGGTGTTCGGGATCACATTGAGGAGGAAGCCGACAATGCTCTGGTCTTTACTGGCCGTCACGTAGGTGGCGATTTTCGAGGCGTCGAGGGTGGTGACGTCGATGTGCATGCCGGCGCCCGGTTGCACAACGTTGACCACGACCAGACCGATCAGCAGGGCAATGGTGGAAACGATTTCGAAGTACAGCAGCGCGTAGCCGCCGGTCTTGCCTACCGACTTCATGTTCTGCATGCCGGCGATGCCGCTGACAACAGTACAGAAGATGATCGGGGCGATGACCATTTTGATCAGCTTGATGAAGCCGTCACCCAGTGGCTTGAGGGCCACGCCGGTCTGCGGGTAGAAGTGACCGAGCAGAATGCCGATGGCGATGGCAACGATCACCTGGAAATACAGGGATTTGTACAGTGGCTGACGAGTCGTCATTGCAGGTTTCCTCAAGCGTCCAGCGGCAACATCCATCTGTCGAGCGCCGAACCTTAATTGCGAACCCTCCTGCACTGGAGGGATTTGTTGTTGGAACGGCATCCTCCCGAGCGGGAGAAATGCACGCTTCTGTCGCTTGTATCGCAAACGTCGTGCCAGATTGGTGCGATTGGCAGCAAGCCTTTTGATATCAGGCATTGCAAGATCTGTCCGGACCGCGTTGACTACTTCAACGTGGCGGATTTCCGCCAAGTCACCGCCCCTCGTCCTACAATTTGGCGGAAATCCGCCTTGTTGCGTTGCAGGCCCGCCGTTACGATCGGTGCCAGAACAAGGATTGCCGCTTATGCGCGAACGCACCATCGCCAGCCATTTCGCCCGCGCCGCCCTTGGCGGCGCACGCCGTCGCGGTTTCGACTACTCAAATCTGTTGCAGCAACTGGGAATCAGCCCGGAGTTGCTCGACGAGCCCCGCGCACGCATCGCGCCGGAGCAGTTCACCCGCCTGATTCAGGAGTTGTGGCTGGCGCTGGACGATGAATACCTGGGTTTCGGCAACGCACCGAGCAAGCCCGGCAGCTTTGCCATGATGTGCCACGCCTCGATTCACTGCCGCAATCTGGAGAAGGCCCTGCAACGCGGTTTATTGTTTTATAGCCTATTCCCTGATGCCCCGCGCCTGAGCTTGAGCCGCGAAGACGAATGGGTACGGTTGAGCCTGGATGACGCGCTGTTGTGGGACCCGGACCACTTTCTCAGCGAAAGCCTGCTGGTGATCTGGCACCGCTTCGGCAGTTGGCTGATCGGCCAGCGGATTCGCCTTGAGCAGGCCACCTTCAGTTATCCGCGCCCCGCTCACGGCAGCGAATACGACCTGCTGTTCCCCTGCCCCCTGACCTTCGACGGCGCCCGGAGCAGCCTGCTGTTTCACAGTCGCTACTTGGCCATGCCGCTGTTGCAGGACGAACGCACCCTCAAACATTTCCTCGAACGCTCCCCTGCCGACCTGCTCTCACGCCCGGACGACGGCGACAGCCTGAGCAGCCGCCTGCGCCGCTTGCTCAGCCGTGACGCTGCGCGCTGGCCGGATCTGGAAGCCGTCGCGGCGCATCTGCACATCAGCCCGCAAACCTTGCGCCGGCACTTGCGCGAGGAAGGCACGAGTTTTCAGGAGCTGAAGGATCAACTGCGGCGGGATATCGCCATCTATCATCTGGGCCGGGCGGATTTGTCGTTGCAGCAGATTGCCGAGCAGCTCGGATTTTCCGAACCGTCGGCGTTTCATCGGGCGTTCAAGAAATGGACGGGGCTGACACCGGGGGCTTATCGGGCGCAGGAGTTGTGAAAGATCAAAAGCCCCTCACCCTAACCCTCTCCCAGAGGGAGAGGGGATTGATTGGGGGATGCTGAAGATCTGGACCGGCCTGACAGTTATTCAGTGAATCCATATCCACTGCAAGTTGCTCAGGTCGATAAATTTCTCAAGACACTTAGGTCAGTTCCCTCTCCCACTGGGAGAGGGTTAGGGTGAGGGCCGCTTCATTCACACCGCAGGAAAATGAATCCTGAACGCCGCCCCACCCATCGGCGAATCGCCCAGAGCCAGGCGGGCGTTGTAGCTTTCGATGATGTCCTTGACCACCGCCAGGCCGATCCCCTGCCCCGGATGCTGGGCGTCCAGGCGTTCGCCGCGCTCGAGAATCCGCGCCCGCTGATCGAGGGGCACGCCCGGCCCATCGTCCTCGACACACAATTCGATCCCTGCCAGTGACTCGCGCACGCTGACGCGCACTTCGCCCAGGCACAGGCGATAGGCGTTTTCCAGCAGGTTGCCGAGCATTTCCAGCAAGGCGCCCTGCTCGATCGGCACGTAGCAATGTTCAGGCAGATCAAAAGTCACGCGCACATGTTTGTCGCGGTAGACCTTGTCCAGCGTATCGCACAGGCTTTTGAGCACCGGTTGCAGGCGCACCTGATGGCGAACCAGGCCGCTTTTGCGCAGGCTGGCCCGTTGCAGCTGGTAGCTGATCTGCTGGCTCATGCGCTCGATCTGGCTTTGCAGGACCCAGGCCTGATCGCGGTCTTCGGGACGCTGGGCCATGTCTTCGCTGACGCCTTGCAACACCGCCAACGGGGTTTTCAGGCTGTGGGCGAGGTCGTCGAGGGAGTCGCGGTAGCGGCTGCGCTGCTGGCGTTCGCTGAGCAGCAGGCGGTTGAGCGAGCCGGTCAGGCGCAGCAGTTCGCGCGGGTGTTTTTCCGTCAGGCTTTCGCGGGTGCCGCCTTCGATTTCGTCGAGTTCCTGGCTCAATCGCCGCAGAGCCTTGAGGCCCCAAGTCAGGCCGATCCACAGCAATGCCAGCAGTACCAGCAATGCCGCGCCGAAGCCCAGATAGAGATTTTCGCGCAGGCCTTCCAGGGTGGTTTCGTACTCACGGACCGGTTGCAGAGCAACGATGCTGAACGCCGCGCTCTTGCCGCCGAGCAATTTGACTTCGACGTCGTAGACGAAGAACTCCTGACCGCTGTCTTCACGGATCCGCGCGAACTCGTTGCCGAGGCCGTCGTAACGCGGCTTGTAGTTGATCTGCTCTTCCTGGGTGGCTTTCGATCGCCACACCAGCTTGCCGTCGCGGTCGTAGATATAGCCGAGCAAGCGGAAATCGGTGAGGTTGAAGCGCTCGTCCGGCAATTGCGAGGGCATCACCAAATGACCGTTTTCCACCCGCGCCGCGGAGATCAGTGTGGTGACGTCGGAGGCCAGGCGTTGCTCGATCGAATCCTGCAACGCGAGGCTGAACGCACCCTGCATCGCCGGCAGCAAGGCGAGCATGAACAACACCGCCAACGTGGTGGCGGCAAGCATCAAACGAACGCGAAGGGAACGGATCAAGTGCAGCGCTCATTGAACAGGTAGCCGAGGCCGCGCACGGTGTCGATCGGCTTGAACCCGGCCGGGCCTTCGAGCTTGCGCCGCAGACGGCCGACCAGCACTTCGATGACATTCGGATCGCGCTCGTCGTCATCCGGGTAGAGCTGCTCCATCAAGCGATCCTTGGGCACCACTTGCTGATGGTGGCGCATCAGGTATTCGAGGATACGGTATTCGTAGGCGGTCAGCGCCAGCGGTTGTTCATCGAGGCTGGCCTGTTTGCGATTGAGGTCGAGCAGCAACGGCCCGGCAACGATGGTCGACTGGGTGAAACCGCTGGAGCGGCGCAACAGTGCGTTGAGGCGTGCGTCGAGTTCTTCGAACTGGAACGGCTTGACCACGTAATCGTCGGCACCGGCGGCAAGGCCCTCGACTTTGTCCTGCCAGTTGCCGCGCGCGGTGAGGATCAGGATCGGGAAGGTCTTGCCGCCCGAGCGCAACTGGCGGATCAGGTCGAGGCCGCCCATGCCCGGCAGGCCGAGATCGATCACCGCCAGATCGAAGTTGTACTGGCCGGTCTGGTACAGCGCCTCCTCGGCATTGGCCACGGACTCGACCACGTGGCCGCTCTCCGTCAGGCGGGTTTGCAGGTGATGACGCAACAGCGCCTCATCTTCGACGACCAACAGTTTCATGCCCTTCTCCCCATCACTTGAACACTCCAGACACAACCTGTGGGAGCGAGCCTGCTCGCGAATGCGGTTATTCAGTCAACGATGATGTTGAATGAAACATCGCTTTCGCGAGCAGGCTTGCTCCCACTATTCAATCGGCGACAACTGCTTAGAAATAGTAGTTGGCCGACAGGTAGGTCTGCGCGCTGCTGGTCAAGTCCAGCGAGCCCTGTTTGCTGCCGCCGCTCTCTTTCATTTCGGTGCTGGCGTTGCTGCGCAGGTAACGGTAACCGAGTTCCACCGAGGTGTTTTGTGAAACTTGCTGCAAGACCCCGACCTGGCCACCGATGGCGTAACCGATGTCGCTGTCACGGCTGAAGCCTGGCGAATCCTGAGTCAGTTTGGTCAGACCGGCCGTGGCGCCGCCGAACAACTTGGTGCTGCCGCCCACCGGGTAGAACAGGTCATAGCTGCCGAGCAGGTTTTCCTGGCGCAGTTTAACGCCATTGTGCGAGCCGGAAACGTTGTCGTAGGTGGCGTAGTAGCGGCCCTGGCTGTTTTGCTGACCGAGGCGCATGCCGTAGGTGTTGTTGCCGTCGATGGCTCCGGTGGCGTTGGGGTGGCCGAGGTTATTGTTCAGTGCGTGGGACTTGTCGATCTTGTCGCTGGTCTGGCCGAACGTCAGGCCGGCGAAGTTGCTGGTGTCGTCGGCGTTGGCCGCGATGCTGGAGCCTAACAGGGTAAAAGCCAGCAGCAGTTTGTTGATACGAGTCATGGGTATTTCCTCTTTCACAGTGCTGTTTGGGTATGGCGCAAGGTTACTGAGCCGCCCCTGTACGGCCCCTGAACCGTCTCTGAACCTGACCTGAACCAGATCGACTAGGCTGTTCTGACCACTTTCCATAAGGAGACCCGACCATGCGCCTGTTCCTCGCCCTTGCTTTGCTGGCGGTCAGCAGCTTCACCCAGGCTGCGATCAAGACTGAAGAAATCCCTTATCAAAGCGCCGACGGCAGCAAACTGATCGGTTACTACGCCTATGACGACGCGATCAAAAGCCCACGCCCCGGCGTTGTCGTGGTCCACGAATGGTGGGGGCTGAACGATTACGCCAAACGCCGCGCACGGGATCTCGCCGAACTCGGCTACAGCGCACTGGCCATCGACATGTACGGCGATGGCAAAAACACCGAGCACCCGAAAGATGCCATGGCCTTCATGCAGGCAGCGACCAAGGATGCCGATGCCGCCAGTAAACGCTTCGCCGCCGGGCTGGAGCTGCTGAAGCAGCAAACGCAGACCGACCCGAACAGGATTGCCGCCATCGGCTACTGCTTCGGCGGCGGCGTGGTGCTGAATGCAGCGCGTCAGGGTGTGCCGGTGGCCGGTGTGGTGAGTTTCCATGGCGCGCTGGCGACCAAGACCCCGGCGACCCCGGGCAGCGTGAAGGCGAAAATCCTGGTCGAGCATGGTGCGCTGGACAGCATGGTCACGCAGGACAACGTCACTGCGTTCAAGGCGGAAATGGACAAGGCCGGGGCGGACTACCAGTTCGTCAGCCTGGATGGCGCCAAGCACGGCTTCAGCAATCCGGATGCCGACCGCTTGAGTCATGGCGAGCATGGTGGGCCGGACATTGGTTACAACAAGGCGGCGGATGAAAAATCCTGGGCGGACATGCAGGCGTTCTTCAAGAAGATTTTCGGCTAACGCGCCTTTGTGGCGAGGGAGCTTGCTCCCGCTCGGCGACGCAGTCGTCGCCAAACCTGCTGGCGACCTTCTCGCTGACAGATATCAGCAGGTTTTTGGGGGGGCGCTTCGCGCCCCAGCGGGAGCAAGCTCCCTCGCCACAAAAACAGGGCCTACTGTTCAGCCTCGAAGCTAACCGGCAAAATGCCCGCCATGCATACCATCCCCGCCCTGCCCGCCTGCTGCACCGCGCTCGACAGCCACTGGCCGTTGCCGACGGTGTTGGCCGACACCGTGCTGCTCAGTACCCACTTCAACCCGGCGCAGTTGCTTGGCGATGACTTTCAGCGCAGCGCTGTCATCGCGCCGCCGAGCATTCAGCGTTCAGTGGCCAAGCGTCAGGCCGAGTTTCTCGCCGGGCGAATCTGTGCCCGTGCCGCGCTGCAACAACTCGAAGGTTTGAACGTCATCCCGCCGATCGGCGAGGACCGCGCGCCGGTGTGGCCAGCGCATATCTGCGGCTCGATCACCCACAGCACCGGCCGCGCCGCAGCGATTGTCGCCAACAAGCGGCACTGGCGCGGCTTGGGCATGGATCTGGAAAACCTGCTGAGCCATGAGCGCGCCGAACGTCTGGCCGGGGAAATCCTCACCCCGGCGGAAATGCAGCGCATGGCGGCTGGGCCGCAGGATCAACTGGCGCTGCTGGTGACCTTGACGTTTTCGGTCAAGGAGAGTCTGTTCAAGGCGCTGTACCCGATCGTCCAGCAGCGCTTCTATTTCGAGCACGCCGAAGTGCTGGAATGGACTGAGGCGGGTCAGGTCAGGCTGCGGTTATTGACGGATCTGTCGAGCGAATGGCGCAACGGTTCGGAGCTGGAGGCGCAGTTCGGGGTGCAGGATGGGCAATTGTTGAGTCTGGTCAGCATTCAGGCCTGAAGATTTGCATTGCCGGCACTGGCGCTATCGCGAGCAGGCTCACTCCTACAGGGTGAACGCATTCCAAATGTAGGAGTGAGCCTGCTCGCGATGAGGCCAGCCCTGCCACCACACAACCTACCGGCGCTCCTGATTTCTCGGCCAACTCAGACTGAAACACGCCCCGCCCAGACTCTTGCTCTTGCCAATGATCGCCCGGCCGTCGTGCCAGTGAATGATCCGCCGCACGATCGACAACCCCAAGCCATGCCCGCCCGACGCCCGCGTACGGCTGTCGTCCAGGCGCAGGAACGGCGTGAAGATCCGCTCCCACGCCACTTCCGGCACGCCCGGTCCGTCGTCCTCGACGTCGATGCGACAGCGCAGCTGGCCGACCTGATAACTCACCGTCACCTGTGAATGGGCATGACGCATCGCGTTGCCCACCAGGTTCTGCAGCGCCCGATGCAGATAACGCGGCTCGGCCTCGACCCACGCGCCATCGTTGTCGGCGGCTGACAGACACAAACCGCGCTGCACAGTGACCTCGGCGCGTAGCGGCGCCAGCTCCTCGATCACCTGATTGACCAGCGCATCCAGATCGATGCGCTGGAAAGTCAGCGCTGGCGAGCCCTGTTCCAGTCGCGCGTAGGTGAGCATTTCGTCGACCAGCTTATCGAGGTCCTCGATGTCGTGATCCATGCCTTCGCGGTATTTCTCCAGCGCTTGCGGGGTGGTCGCCGTGCCGATCATTTCCAGACCGAAACGCAGGCGCGCCACTGGCGTGCGCAGTTCATGGGACACCGCGCGCACCAGTTCACGCTGGATCGCCAGCAACTGTTGCAGATGCTCAGCCATGCCATTGAACGCCGATGCCAGACGCCCGACCGAGTCGGCGCCACGCGCCGGCACGCGGGTTTCAAGACTGCCCTTGGCAATGCGCGTGGCCGCCGCTTCGAGACCACGCAAACGCCGCTCGAGCTGACGCACCAGCAGATAAACGATAAGGCCGATCAGCGTCAGCCCCAGCGCGGCAATCAGCACCAGCCATTCCGGCGGGTACGGATTCATTTGATACAGCGGGCCGATTTCCAGCACCCACGGCGTACCGACCATGCCGGCAAACACGCGAATCGAATCGCCGCCCTTGCCCAGCGCCATCACCGTGTCGCCCTCGGCCACGCGGCGACTCTGGTCTTCGTCCATGTCGGCGTCATTCACCGTGACCAGACGCAGATCGAAGCCGAAACCCTTTTCCTGCTTTATCTGCGCCAGACGTTTGGGCTGTTCGCCGACCGGCACCCGCACCAGTTCATCGGCGAGCAGGTAAATAGTCGCCCGAGCCAGTTGCTCGCTGATCTGCTGCACCTCTCCTACCAGTACAAGCTGCTCTTTTTCATTGATCAGCCGATAGACCTTGGCCGCGTGCGGCCCGGTCTGCTCGACCAGCGCCTGACCGCGCAGCACGCGGGTGCGCTGGGCCAGATCGAGGTCGGTTTCGGCGAATTTCTTCAGCGTCAGCGGAATACCGAGCAGCCGCTCCCACACCAGCAGCGCGCGATGGCGCTCGGTCTGGTTCATCGGTTGCAGGTTGTCGGCCATCAGCGAGAACGTGCCGTGGGCCAGGCGCTCGCGGTATTGCTCGCTGCGCACCTGATTGAGCAGGTTCAGCGCCAGCACGCCAAGCACCGCCACCAGAATCAGCGCGGCGCACATGCCGCCATAGATGCGCAGGAAAATCGAATTCACAAGGCCAGGTCTGCGCAGGCTTCAGGGACGAACAGGTAGCCTTTGCTGCGGATGGTCTTGATCAGGCGCGGATGGTCGGGGTCGTCGCCGATTTTCGGGCGGATGCGCGAGATGCGCACGTCGATCGAGCGATCCTGGCCGTCGTAGCCGATGCCGCGCAGGGCAGTGAAGATTTCTTCGCGCGAAAGAATCCGCCCGGCGTTGGAGACCAGCAGCCAGAGCAGGTCGAACTCGGCGCTGGTCAACTCGATGCCGTTGTCGCTAAGCCAGGCTTCGCGCAACGCGTTGTCGACCACCAGTGGACCGAATTGCAGACGACGGGATTTTTCCGCGACCGGCTCGGGTGTGTCACTGCGTCGCAGCAACGCCTGGATGCGCGCCAGCAACAAGCGCGGGCGCACCGGTTTGCACACGTAATCGTCGGCACCGAGGTCGAGGCCGTGGATCTGATCGGCGTCGTCGGTGCGCGCGGTGAGCATCAGGATCGGCCCGTCGTACCGGTCGCGCACCTTGCGGCAAATGCTCAGGCCATCCTCGCCGGGCAGCATCAGATCGAGGATCACCAGATCCGGTTGCTCCTTGATGATCCGCGCCGCCGCCAGCGCACCGTTGCCTTCGATCTCCACGCGCAGGCCATTGGCTTGCAGGTAATCGCGGGTCAGCTCGGCCAGTCGCTGGTCATCCTCGACGATCAATACCTGCCAGGTTTGTTGCTCCACCGGTGACCTCTGCTTGCTGTTTTTATTGATATGAGAAGGCTGTGCTGAATGAACGCGGTCCCTCCTCCCGTTCATTTGTCATGTTTCGGGAGGATAAAAATGCCCGTGCACCCAGCGATTGTATAAACGCCGATCACCCGGAAAACAAGTCGGTAAATGCGTTCGGACAAGGCGGAATTCTGTGGTAGGGTTCGCGCCCTTAAAAAACCGCTGAAGCGTTTTTCCAGGCAAAAAAACAGTGACAAACGGTCTGGCTCAGCAGGTTCGCGGCCTACACGCGTTTTCCCTGTTTCTTACACAAATTACGCACAGGCTTATCCACAGGTAGTACGTTGCAATCCTCCCCTGAAACGCATTATCTTGTAGCACCGCGAAAACGCAGACCCTACATATGGGGTTTTCGTCAAAATCGCCCAACCACATTTCAGACCTGAAACTCAAGTGCTTTATGGCCAGTTTCCGGTAGAACGAACGAGTTTTTTCAAGTCCGAACCGCACTGGCGGATGGCACCGTTTTATTTGGTCCGAAACGGACAAAACGGTATGGGTGTTGCAGTCATGACTGTCACCCGCGAAGGAATCCGGTAGCGAGCTTCGGCTCACGACCAAAACTTCGGCAAGGATGCGGCGTTGCAGCCTTTTTCCTACTGTTCCGAAGTTTGTAATGCCGACGCCCGTCGGTTGCAGTGCTTCGGTACAGAACGGTGAGCACCATGACGGTGCCAAACAAACATAGAGAATGTGGAGACCACCCCCCATGCAAACCGACACAACTCGCGAGAACCCGCAGGGCACCTTGCCGCAGGCCGCCGATTCGACTTCGGATCTGGCAGCCACCGCGCCTGGCCAGCTGCGCGTGATCAAGCGTAATGGCACTGTCGTTCCTTACACCGATGACAAGATCACCGTCGCTATCACCAAAGCGTTTCTCGCAGTTGAGGGCGGCACCGCTGCCGCTTCGTCGCGAATCCACGACACTGTTGCGCGCCTGACCGAACAGGTCACCGCGACCTTCAAGCGTCGCATGCCATCGGGTGGCACCATCCACATCGAAGAAATCCAGGACCAGGTCGAACTGGCCCTGATGCGCGCCGGCGAGCAGAAAGTCGCGCGTGACTACGTGATCTACCGTGACGGCCGTTCGAAAGAGCGCGCTGCCCACGCCCCGGCCGAAGCAGCCGTCAATGCACACCCGTCGATCCGCATCACCCGCGCCGACGGCAGCCTCGCGCCGCTGGACATGGGCCGCCTGAACACCATCGTCACCGAGGCCTGCGAAGGTCTGGAAGAAGTCGACGGCGACCTGATCCAGCGCGAAACCCTGAAGAACCTGTACGACGGCGTGGCCCTGACCGACGTCAACACCGCCCTGGTAATGACCGCCCGTACCCTGGTCGAGCGCGAGCCGAACTACTCGTTCGTCACCGCCCGCCTGCTGATGGACACCCTGCGTGCCGAAGGCCTGAACTTCCTCGAAGTCGCCGAAAGCGCCACCCATCACGAAATGGCCGACCTGTACGCCAAGGCACTGCCGGCCTACATCGCCAAAGGTATCGAGTTCGAACTGCTGAACCCTGTGCTGGCCACCTTCGACCTGGAAAAACTGGGCAAGGCGATCAACCACGAACGCGATCAGCAATTCACCTACCTGGGCCTGCAGACCCTGTACGACCGTTACTTCATCCACAAGGATGGCGTGCGTTTCGAACTGCCGCAGATCTTCTTCATGCGCGTGGCCATGGGTCTTGCGATCGAAGAGAAGCAGAAAGAAGACCGTGCGATCGAGTTCTACAACCTGCTGTCCTCGTTCGACTACATGGCTTCGACCCCGACCCTGTTCAACGCCGGCACCCTGCGTCCACAGCTGTCGAGCTGCTACCTGACCACCGTGCCGGATGACCTGTCGGGCATCTATCACGCGATCCACGACAATGCCATGCTGTCGAAGTTTGCCGGCGGCCTGGGCAACGACTGGACGCCGGTGCGTGCACTGGGTTCGTACATCAAGGGCACCAACGGCAAGTCGCAAGGCGTGGTGCCGTTCCTCAAAGTGGTGAACGACACCGCTGTGGCCGTGAACCAGGGTGGCAAGCGCAAAGGCGCTGTGTGTGCCTACCTGGAAACCTGGCACATGGACATCGAAGAGTTCATCGAGCTGCGCAAGAACACCGGTGATGATCGTCGTCGTACCCACGACATGAACACCGCCAACTGGATCCCTGACCTGTTCATGAAGCGTGTCTTCGATGACGGCAAGTGGACCCTGTTCTCGCCATCCGAAGTACCGGACCTGCACGACCTGACCGGTAAAGCCTTCGAAGAGCGCTACGAGTACTACGAAGCGCTGACCGAGTACCCGGGCAAGGTCAAGCTGTTCAAGACCATCCAGGCCAAAGACCTGTGGCGCAAGATGCTGTCCATGCTGTTCGAAACCGGCCACCCATGGCTGACGTTCAAGGACCCGTGCAACCTGCGCAGCCCGCAGCAACACGTCGGCGTGGTCCACAGTTCGAACCTGTGCACCGAGATCACCTTGAACACCAACAAGGACGAGATCGCCGTTTGCAACCTGGGCTCGATCAACCTGCCGAACCACATCGTCGACGGCAAGCTCGATACCGCCAAGCTGCAACGCACCGTGAACACCGCCGTGCGCATGCTCGATAACGTGATCGACATCAACTACTACTCGGTGCCGCAAGCGAAGAACTCCAACTTCCGCCACCGTCCGGTCGGTCTGGGCATCATGGGCTTCCAGGACGCTCTGTACCTGCAGCACATCGCCTACGGCTCCGACGCTGCCGTCGAGTTCGCCGACAAGTCGATGGAAGCGGTCAGCTACTATGCGATCCAGGCCTCCTGCGACCTGGCCGACGAGCGCGGCGCCTACGAGACGTTCAACGGTTCGCTGTGGTCCAAGGGCATCCTGCCGCTGGATTCGCAACAGATCCTGATCGAGCAGCGCGGCGAGAAGTACATCGACGTCGACCTGAAGGAAACCCTGGACTGGGCACCGGTTCGCGCCCGTGTACAGAAAGGTATCCGTAACTCGAACATCATGGCCATCGCCCCGACCGCGACCATCGCCAACATCACTGGCGTCTCGCAGTCGATCGAACCGACCTACCAGAACCTCTACGTGAAATCGAACCTGTCGGGCGAATTCACCGTGATCAACCCGTACCTGGTTCGCGACCTGAAAGCTCGCGGTCTGTGGGACTCGGTGATGATCAACGACCTGAAGTACTACGACGGTTCGGTGCAGCAGATCGAGCGCATCCCGCAAGAACTCAAAGAGCTCTACGCGACCGCGTTCGAAGTGGACACCAAGTGGATCGTTGACGCCGCCAGCCGTCGTCAGAAGTGGATCGACCAGGCCCAGTCGCTGAACCTGTACATCGCCGGCGCATCGGGCAAGAAGCTCGACGTGACCTACCGCATGGCCTGGTACCGTGGCCTGAAAACCACTTACTACCTCCGTGCCCTGGCCGCGACCAGCACCGAGAAGTCGACCATCAACACCGGCAAGCTGAACGCTGTTTCCAGCGGCGGCAACCATGGCGACGATTCGGTCCTGGCCGCTCCGGCAGGTCCGGCGCCAGTGCCAAAGGCTTGCGCGATTGACGAGCCGGATTGCGAAGCTTGCCAATAAGCTGAGCTGATCCCAGGCGTTGCGAGACGCTTGGGATCTTCAGGCAAAAGAAACCCCCGACAGACTTCTGGTTTGTCGGGGGTTTTGTTTTTGCCGGGCTTGGCGGCCTCTGGGCCGACCAGGCTCTTGGGGGTTTGGGTGAATATCCGTTTTCTCGGTGCTGCGGCTGGCGGTTTCGCTCTTACAGCGACTCACTTTTTCAAACGCCAAAAAGTAAGCAAAAGGCTTTGCCCCGGCGTACGGCCCGCTCGCTGGGGCTCGGGGTACCTTCGTTACGGGACCGATCCGGGCGCAGCGGCTCCGGTTTGCTCCGCTGCACCTACACTCGCTGTGTACGACTGCGTCGTACGGTCGCTGCGCTCCCACCCCCGGATCAATCCCGTAACGAAGCCTGCCGAAGGGGCAAAAGATCAAGAGCCAGAGCAAAAGCAAAAGCAAAAGCAAGATCAAAAGATCGCAGCCTTCGGCAGCTCCTACAGTTGGATCGCGTACCACTCAAGAACAGGCCGTCTGGCAGGCCGCCTTCGCGAGCAGGCTCACTCCTACAGAAAAGCAAAACAGCGCAGCTGCCCGCGGCGAAGCCGCACCACTCAACAATGAGCGCAAGCTCGAGTGCTTTTGATCTACGGGCGACGTCGGAAGGCTGAGTGGAGGGATTGATCCGGGTGTGGGAGCGCAGCGACCGTTTGGCGCAGCCAAACACAGCGAGTGTAGGTGCAGCGAAGCAAACCGGAGCCGCTGCGCCCGGATCGATCCCGCAGCGAAGGAACCCGAGCCTGCGAGGGCCGAACGCAGGAGCAAGCCTTTTTGGGTACTTTTTCGGCGTCTGGAAAAAGTGCCTCGCCGTAAGGGCGAAACCGCCATCCGCAACACCGCAAAAAACGGATATTCACCCAAACCAACCAAAGCCTGGTCGGCCCAAAGGCCGCCAAGGCCAAAAAAAAAGCCCCTCAAAACCGAGGGGCCCAAAAAACCAGTCAGTAACCCAAATCAGGTCATCTGAATAATGGTCTGCATAATCGTGCTCTGCGTCGAAATGGTCTTGGCGTTCGCCTGATAGTTGCTCTGACCCTTGATCAGATCAACCAGCTCGTTGGTCAGGTTAACGTTCGACTCTTCCAGCGAGTTGGACACCACCTCACCCAAAGTACCGGTCTTCGGCGCGTCGTAGCCCGGAATACCCGAAGCGAACGTCTCTTTCCAGCTAGTGCCACCCACAGCCTGCAGGCCCTGTTCGTTGGTGAAGCTGGCCAGCGCAACCTGACCAATCGCCTTGCTCTGGTTGTTGCTGAAGTTGGCAAACAGCGTACCGGTGCCGTCGATGGTCAGGTTAGTGATCTGGCCAGTGGCGTAACCATCCTGAGTCGGGATCGTACGCGAGGTATCAGCGTTGTACTGAGTGGTGTTGGCCATCGAGATGGTCACGCCATTCGGGTTCGCTGCCGCGCCGTTAGGCGTAAACACGCCATTGGTTACAGTGCCCGGCACCCAACCGGTCATCTTCAGATCGCTGCTGATGATCGGGTTGGCTGGATCCGCCGGGTTAGGCGTGCTCACCTGAACCAGCTTGCCGGAGCTGTCGAACGACAATGTCGAAGCAACCGGCGCAGTGGTCACAGGGTTGCTGCCGGTAGCGTCCGGGTTGCGTCCATCAACCAGGGTGTAAACCTTCCAGGTATTCTCGCCAGTCTTGACCATGTACTGATCCATGACGTGGGAGTTACCCTGAGTGTCATAGATCGGCGTGCTGAAGGACTTGGTGTAAGTCTCAGGCTTCGACGGGTCGAATTTGACGGCGCTGGCGCCGGTATCAACGATCACTGGCGAAGACGAATTGAGGTTGATGCTCGAGGTCACCGAAGAAGACGACTTCGGCGCCAGGTTCGAGGTGTCGATCTTCAGATCGGTCAACACGCCGTTGATGATCTTGCCGTTGGCATCCACACCGTAACCCTGCAGACGCGAGGTGTAGTCGGTGTTGGTGATGTAACCGGCGTTGTCGACCTTGAACGTACCGGCACGGGTATACGAGATCGAGCCATTGTTGCTCATGGTGAAGAAGCCGGAACCGTTGATGCCCATGTCCAGCACGTTGCCAGTGTTGTTGATGTCACCCTGGGTGAACTGCTGGGACACGTTGGCCAGGCGCACGCCGTTACCGATGACTTTGCTGCCGCTGCCCAGGCGGGTCGACGAATACACGTCCTCGAATTCCGCGCGGGAGGATTTGAAACCGGCGGTGGCGACGTTGGCGATGTTGTTGCCGGTCACGTCGAGTTGTTTGTTGGCGGCATAGAGACCGCTAAGGCCGATGTTAAAAGACATGTTCCACTCCTTCGTGCCGGGTTAGTCGGCTCTATATACCAATGGTTTGTACTTTGGACAGGGCAACGGTGCCCTTGCCGGCCAGGTTGAGCATCAGCTCGCCACCGGTCTGGCTGATCGTCACGCTGTTGACCGTCGCTGGCAGGTAGGTCGCCAGGTCGGTCGCGGTGCCGTTGATCGGTGCGTTGGCCTTGAACGTGTAAGTGCCGACCGGAACCACGGTGCCGGCAGTGTCCTTGCCGTCCCAAGTGAAGCTGGCATCGCCGGCGGCGCGGCTGCCGAGGTCGATGGTGCGCACGGCTTTGCCGTCCTTGTCGGTGATGGTCACGGTGCCGCCGGCAATCGACGAAGGCACGGTGACCGAACCGGTCAGGCCTTTGCTCGGGTCATCGAGCTGGGCGGTGTTGGTCTGCACGATCACGTTGCGACCGACCAGCGACGACGCCTGCAGCGCCTGCGACGAGTTGTAGTTGCCGGCAAGGCCACTGACGGTGGAGTTCAGCGTCGTGATGCCTTCAAGGCTGCTGAACTGCGCCAGTTGCGCCACGAAAGCGCTGTTGTCCTGCGGGTCGAGCGGGTTCTGGTTTTTCAGCTGGGTGACCAGCAATTGCAGGAACGCATCCTTGCCCAGCGCCTGGCCGCCGGTGGCACTGTTGGTCGCCGAGGCGATGCCGCCCGGCGTCGTGCTGCTGGCCGTCTTCGACGAGTTGGCCAGGATGTCCTTCATGCTCAGGGTGCTGGTGGTGTCCGTAACGCTCATGGCATTCGTCCCTTATTACTGACCGAGGGTCAGTACCTTCTGCATCATGGTTTTGGCGGTGTTCATCATTTCGGCGTTGGTCTGGAACGACCGACTCGCGGAAATCATGTCAGCCATTTCTTCCACCACGTTGACGTTCGGGTAATAGACATAGCCCTTGGCGTCAGCGGCCGGATGGTTCGGCTCGTAGCGCGCTTCGAGGTTGCTCTGGTCTTCGACCACGCCAAGCACCTGCACGCCCTGCCCGGCTGCGTCCTGGTTCTGGAACAGCGAATCGCTGCCGCCGGCCTGGCCGCCCTGGAACATGGTGGCGAACACCGGGTGACGGGCGCGGTAGGTCTGGTCGATGCTCGACGAAACGGTTTCGGCGTTGGCGATGTTCGACGCCACGGTGTTCAGACGCGTGGTCTGCGCGCTCATGCCGCTGCCGGCAATGTTGAAAACGCTGGACAGGGACATGGATTATTCTCCGCGCAGGGCTGACACCAGCCCTTTGAATTTGCTGTTGAGCAAGGTGAAGCTGGCCTGGAAGCCGACCGCGTTTTCCGCGTAGTTCGACTGTTCCAGTTGAGCGTCGACTGTGTTCTGGTCGATGGAAGGCTGCATCGGCGTGCGATACATCAGCGACTCGTCGCCGTTACCCAACCCTTCAGCCTCGATGTGGCGGCTGTTGGTCATGTTCAGGGCAAAGTGGCCGCCGGTCTTGGTCTTCTCGGTCTGTGCTTCGAGCACTTTGGAGAAATCCAGATCCCGCGCCTTGTAGTTCGGGGTGTCGGCGTTGGCGATGTTGTTGGCCAGCACTTCAGCACGCTGGGCGCGGAAGCCCAATGCCTTTTCGTGAATGCCCAGCGCTTTGTCGAAGCTGATGCTCATGTCGGGAACCTTCAGGTGACCGGTTTTTCGTAACTGAGCTTTAGCAAGCGCCGTGCCAAATGGAAGAACCCCCGTATTCCGGGGCTTTGCGCCGAACAGGCAAAGCGGCAATGCCAGAAAAGCGGCAACCGGTTTCCGCTGGATGCCGCTTTTCTGCCGCTTGCCGTCCCTCTCCCTGACACCGCAGATCCATTGTAGGAGTGAGCCTGCTCGCGATTGCGGTGTATCAGTCACTTATGTGGCATCTGGTAGGCCGCTATCGCGAGCAGGCTCACTCCTACAGAGGATTCGCAGAGAACATTCAGGCATAAAAAACGGGAGACCTTGAGGGCCTCCCGTTTTTGTATTGCCGCGAACCGGTTATTTCGCCTTGTAGATAATCCCCGGGCTGCACTGGACCATCTGGTAATGATCCGGCAAACCGTTCAGCGCCTCAGACGCGCCAAGGAACAGATACCCGCCCGGCTTCAACGTGCTGTGAATGCGCAACAGGATGTCTTTCTTCACTTCGGCAGAGAAGTAGATCAACACATTGCGGCAGAACACGATGTCGAACTTGCCCAGCGCTGCGTAGCTGTCGAGCAAGTTGAACGAGCGGAATTCCACCCGGCTCTTGATCGGCGCCTTGACCACCCAGCGCCCCGGCCCTTTCGGGTCGAAATAGCGTTGCAGGCGTTCCGGCGACAGTCCGCGACCGATCGCCAGGCTGTCGTACTCGCCGGTCTTGCAATTGTTGAGCATCAGGCCCGACAGATCAGTGGCAACGATCTGCACGCCCATCTTCAACTGGCCCAGGTTGCTGCGCTCGAACTCGTCGATCGACATCGACAGCGAGTACGGTTCCTGACCCGACGAGCAGGCCGCCGACCAGATCCGCAGACGCTGGTTGGGGCTGGCCTTGATCGCTTCCGGCAGTACCTTGTTCTTCAAGACTTCAAACGGATATGTGTCACGAAACCACAGGGTTTCGTTGGTCGTCATGGCATCGACCACCTGCTCGCGCAAACCGCTGCGCGGCTGGGTCTGGATGCGCTGAACCAGCTCACCCAAAGACTTGATGCCTTGCTGCTCCATCAGTTTGTTGAGACGGCTCGAGACCAGATACTGCTTGTTTTCACCGAGCAGAATGCCACAGGCTTTTTCCAGGAAGACCCGGAACTGTTCGAAATCCAAATTACCCGTAGACAATGATGCCGCCTCTTAAATCGTGTTGAACGCCAGGGGCAGAAGGCCCTTAGCTGATATCTGCTGCTTTGATCCGGTCGACTACCCGGGACGCGAGGTCATCAGGACGGAATTTGGCCAGAAAGTCATCAGCACCGACTTTCTTGACCATCGCCTGGTTGAATACCCCCGACAACGAAGTATGCAGGATGATATGGAGCTTTTGCATGCGCGCGTCGCCGCGGATTTCCGCCGTCAGGGTGTACCCGTCCATCTCCGGCATCTCGATGTCGGAAATCATCATCAGGAACTCTTCTTCCGGCTTCTTGCCCTCGTCGACCAGCTTGCGCAGGTAATCCAGCGCCTGCTTGCCGTCGTTCAGCGCCACCACTTCGACACCGATGGTCTGCAGACAACGCGTGACCTGCTTGCGCGCCACCGACGAGTCATCGACTGTCAGCACCCGCAGCGACAGCGCTTTGGTCTGCGTCTCGACATCGACCACGCCCACCGAAATCGCTTCCGGCGTCGGCGCTACTTCGGCCAGCACCTTCTCGACGTCGATGATTTCGACTAACTGGTTGTCGACCCGAGTCACAGCGGTGAGGTAGTGATCGCGACCGGTGCCCTTGGGCGGCGGATGGATCTCTTCCCAGTTCATGTTGACGATGCGCTCCACCGAGCGGACCAGGAAACCCTGGGTCTTGGTGTTGTACTCCGTGATGATCACGAACGGACTGTTCTTGTCTTTCAACGCACCGGAGCCCGTTGCCATTGCCAGATCCAGGATCGGAATGGTCGCTCCCCGTATATTCGCTACCCCGCACACGACAGGACTGGATTTGGGCATCAAGGTCAGTGACGGGCATTGCAACACTTCCCGTACCTTGAACACGTTGATCCCGTAGAGCTGCGGCCCGTCAAGACGGAACAACAGCAGCTCGAGGCGATTCTGCCCTACCAGTTGCGTGCGCTGGTTCACCGAATCCATTACACCAGCCATGCCCAGACTCCTACATCAACGCCAAGTGTTGTTGCGACGCACATTCATTGCTAAACGGCACGGCGCTTGCTTTTTAACTCGTATGAACGCTCAAACGACATTTTCCCGACGCCTGACATCTTCCCTTCGCAAAGGGCTTTGCGCGGTGTCCGCCGTTTGCTGCTTGCTTGCCGGCAGTCCTGCCAATGCTGATGCGGTTACCTTGCCTGATATGCTTATCGGCGTGACTCAGGGCTTTCTTGAATTCACCGTAGAAGACTATTTGGCTTCCAGTCAAACCGAAGGCCGCTACGAAATCGAAGTCAACCAGCTCGACCCGCGTATGCGCATGCCCATGTGCGACAAGGAATTGACAGCCACTCTGGAGAGCCCGGCCCGCCCGCTGGGCCGCGTTACGGTGAAGGTCCGATGCGAAGGCAGCTCGCCCTGGACGGTGTTCGTACCCGCTCAAGTCCGCCTGTTTCGCGAGATCGTCACGACCACTCGTCCGCTGAAACGCGCCGGCATCATCGAGCCGCAGGACGTGACGTTGCGCGAGCGCGATGTCAGCACGATCAACCAGGGTTTCCTGACCTCGGTCGATGAAGCGATCGGGCAGAAACTGACCCGACCAACGGTCGCCGATCAGGTCATCACACTGGTGCATCTGGAACAGGCCGAAGTGGTGCGCAAGGGCGATCAGGTGGTGATCACTGCGCGTAGCGGCACCCTTGCCGTACGCATGCCGGGGGAAGCCCTCTCCAATGGCGGCATGAAAGAACAGATTCGAGTAAAAAACCTTAATTCTCAAAGAGTTATCAAGGCGCAGGTGATTGCGCCGGGACAGGTCGAAGTGGCCATGTAAAAGCCCTGTGGAGAAAACTGGCGCCGATCCCGTCGCTTCCCTAAACTGTGCCGCAGCAGGTCTCGCAACGGCGCATGCAAGCTTATGGTTGATTGGGCCTAAAGTTTTTCAGGGGATAGCCGAAAACATGGCAAGCGTCCAAATTCCCAGAGGTTTTTTATCATGGTTATCGATTTCAACCGATTGAACAGTTCCTCGTCACTTACCGGCAGTACACGTACCAGCAACGCCAAGGAAAGCGCTGAAAACAGCCCTTCCGCGCCGCTGAATACCCAGGCCGAACCGGCCAGTGCCGCCAAAAGCGGGGAATCGGTACACCTCAGCAATGAGGCTCAACAGTTGCAGAAGGTCACTGACAAGCTGCGCGATCAACCTGCTGTCGACAAAGCCCGCGTGGCCGAGTTGAAAGCCGCGATTGCCGATGGCAGCTATAAAGTCGACAGCAACCGTGTAGCCAGCAAACTGCTCAACTTCGAAGCCCAGCGCTAGGCTTTTGCCGGCGCCAGGCTTTTGGACGCTTAAACCCCAAGGCCAGCCATGCACGACACTAACTTATTGCAACTGATCAACGACGACTTTGCTCCAGCGCAACAATTGCTGGAGTTATTGCAAACCGAATCCCTCGCTTTGCACGGTCGTGACATGCCGCTGCTGGAAGAAATTCTGGCAACCAAGCAGGCGTTGATCATTTTGCTTGAACAGCATGGCCGCAAGCGCAGCGAAATCCTCGCCAGCCTCAACCTGCCGACTGACCGCAGCGGCCTTGAGCAACTGGCCAGCCAGTCGAGCATTGGCGACCAGTTGCTGGCCCAGGGCGATGCCCTGACCGCGCTGATCGCGCAATGTCAGGACGCCAACACCAAGAACGGCCGGTCAATCCAGATCCAGCAGGCGACCACGGCCAATCAGTTGAAGATCCTCACCGGCGGTGAGCCGCCAGCGCTTTACGACGCCAGCGGGACCTTTGCCAAACCGGTCAAGCCGCGAACGCTCAGCCAGGCATGAGCCATTCGGTGGCCCTGCACTATCCACTCGCGCAACATGCTGGCAAAATACTGGCCAGTCGTAGTCTTATTTTGTCTGGAGATTGAAGAACCGTGTCCAACACCCTAAGCGCGGATGATGCTCCGCAGCCTCCGAAGGTGCTCACCACGCCACTGGAAATCTCCAGCAACCTGCGCCAGCTGCAAGACAGCCATGACCCGCTGATCATCACCTTCCATGAACGCAGCCAGCGCTTCCAGAGTTACCTGATCAAGGTCGACCGTGAAACCGCGACGATTGCGCTGGACGAAATGATCCCCCGCGATGGCGAGCGTTTCCTGCAAGCGGGCGAGCCGTTCAAGGTCGAAGGCTTTCATGACGGCGTACGCATCGCCTGGGAATGCAACGGCACGCTGAACATCGAAGAATCCGACGGCGACCGTTTCTACACCGGCGACCTGCCGAGCGAAGTGGTCTATCACCAGCGCCGCAACGCCTTCCGCGCTGCGTTGAAACTCACTGACCTGGTCAGCGTTGAACTGGGTGGCGAAAAGCTCAAGTCGCCTCTGCACGGCAAGCTGCTGGATATCTCCGCCACCGGTTGCAAGTTCCGCTTCGAAGGCGACATCACTGACCGTCTGCAACTGGGCCAGGTCTACGATCGCCTGATCGCCCCGCCGCTGTTCGGCAACCAGCCAACGTCGGTCGAGCTGCGTTATCTGCATTTCGAAGAAAAACTCAACATCACCTTTGCCGGTCTGCGCTTCCACAACATCAGTGGTCAGGCTGCGCGTAACGTCGAACGTTTTGTCTACCAGTTGCAACGCGAAGCACGACGTTTCGACAAAGACGACCTCTGAGTCGCAGCGACAAATAAAAAGGGCAGTCCCGCAAAGGACTGCCCTTTTTTTCATGCCGACGAAGCCTGTGTGGCGAGGGAGCTTGCTCCCGCTGGACTGCGCAGCAGGCCCTGCTTTGAACCAAAGAAAGGGCCGCTTCGCGCCCCAGCGCAAGCAAGCTCCCTCGCCACAGTTAGCGCGTGATATCTCAGGGTCTGCCGCCGCTGATATCCGCCGCAGGTGTGTCATGTTCATCGGCGGGATCGGTTTCGACGCCTGCCTCCGGTTGGTCGACCGGTTCCGGCTCAGAAGAGGCCGGCGCCGGATCCTGGACCATCTGCTCCTGCACCACCTGCTCATCGACACGCGGGTCAAGTGCCGCTACCAGTGGCGAGCTCGACATGCTGTCTGGCATTGCCACGTGATGCAGCGGCGCGTCGTCGACCTGATGCAGATTGGTGACCGCTTTCGGGCGAATCCGCCAGACCAGCACCAGCGCAAAGAAGCTGAAGAAGGCATACAGGCTCTGACTGCCGAGAAACTTCATCAGCACACCGGCAAGCAGCGGCCCGATGCTCGCACCGACGCCGTAGGTCACCAGCAACATGGCGGTCAGTGACACGCGGCGATCGCCTTCGACGTGGTCGTTGGAGAACGCCACCGCCAGCGGATACAGGCAGAACTGCACCAGCGAACAGAAGAAGCCGACCACGAACAGCACCTCCAGCGGCACCTGCGGCAAGATCGCCAATGGCAATGCCGCCACCGCGAGAAACCCGGCAAAGCAGCGAATCAGCAGCGCGCGGTCGTAGCGGTCGGACAACCAGCCCAACGGCCACTGCACCAGCAAACCGGCAAAGATGCAGCTACCCATGAACAGACCGACCTGCTCGGTCGTCAGCCCCTGTTGCGAGGCGTACAGCGGCGCAAGACCATAAAACGAACCGATGATCAGACCCGCACCGAGCACTGTACTCAGCGATTGCGGCACGCGTTTGATAAAGAAGCGCGGCTCCATCGGCGCCGGATGCAGCGGCGCCGGGTGGATCCGTTGGGTCAGGGTCACCGGTACCAGACACAGGGCAAAGCACAGCGCCACCAGCATCAGCAGTTCCAGGCCCAGGCCGGGGTGCATGACCAGAATCAGTTGGCCGAGCACCAGGCCCAGATACGACGCGATCATGTAACCGCTGAACACCAGCCCGCGCTGATTGGCGTCGGCCTGTTCGTTGAGCCAGCTCTCGATGACCATGTACTGACACATCATGCCCAGACCGACGATCGTCCGCAGCACTATCCACGCCGGCAGCCAATCCACCAGGCCATGGCCGAGCACCGCCGCGCCGACGATCCCGGCACACGCCGAGTACGCACGGATATGCCCGACCCGGGCGATCAGGCGATGGCCGATCTTGCCGCCCAGCACCAGACCGAAATAGTTGGCCGCCATCAGCGCACCGACCCACAGACCGTCGACATTGTCGGCGGCCAGACGCAAAGCCAGATAAGTAGAAAGAAGGCCTGAGCCGATCAACATCATCAGCGAGGCGAAATACAGCGCTCGAAAGGATTTCCAGATTTGGCGCATCGGCGTTCCGAGCGGCTCCTTGCAGTAAGTACCGGGCTATCGCAACGATAGCCCGATGGCGGCGAAACGTCAGGCCTGGGCGGCCAGCACACGGCGCTCCCAGGGAGTGATTTCATCAAAGAAGCTGGTCAACTCCATGGTCTTCGAAGCGATGTAGCCTTCGATGAACTCCGCTCCGAACAGTTCCCTGGCCAACTGGCTACGTTTCAGACGTTCAAGCGCGGCGTGCAAGGTACATGGCAAGGCGAGGTTATCCGGCACGGCGAATTCGCCCTGAATCGCCGCGCTCGGCTCCAGCTCCTGTTCGATGCCGTGCAAACCCGCGGCCAGGCTGGCGGCGATGGCCAGATACGGATTCGCGTCGGCGCCCGGCAGACGATTTTCGACCCGACGTGCGGCCGGCGAGCTGGCGGGAATACGCAAACCGGCGGCGCGATTGTCATGGGACCAACAGGCATTGTTCGGCGATGCGTACGGATGACACAGGCGCTGATAGGAATTCACGTTGGGCGCGAACAGTGCGGTGAAATCGGCAAGGCCGGCCTGCTGCCCACCGATGAAGTGGCGGAACATCGCCGTTGGCTCGCCGTTCGAGTCGGTGAAGACATTCTTGCCGCTTTCGATGCCGACGATGCTCTGGTGAATGTGCATCGAACTGCCCGGCGTGTGCGCCAGCGGTTTGGCCATGCACACCACGCTCAGCCCATGCTTGAGCGCGACTTCCTTGAGCAGGTGCTTGAACAGGAACGTCTGATCGGCCAGCAGCAGCGGATCGCCGTGCAGGAGGTTGATTTCGAACTGGCTTACGCCCATCTCATGCATGAAGGTGTCGCGTGGCAGGCCGAGGGCCGCCATGCATTTATACACTTCGCTGAAGAACGGCCGCAGACCGTTGTTGGAGCTGACGCTGAACGCCGACTGGCCATCTTCGCGGCGGCCGTCGAGGCCTACCGGCGGACGGAACGGCTGAGTCGGATCAGTGTTGGGTGCGAAGACAAAGAATTCCAGCTCGGTCGCCACCACCGGCGCCAGACCGTGCGCGGCATAACGGGCAATGACCGCTTTCAACTGGCCACGGGTCGAGAGGCTGGAGCTCTCCCCACTAAGTTCGTCGGCGTCGCAAATCGCCATGGCGCGGGGCTCGTCGCTCCAGGGCAAACGATGAATCTGCGCCGGATCGGCGACCAACGCCAGATCGCCGTCATCGCTGCCGTAAAACCGCGCCGGCGGATAACCGCCCATGATGCATTGCAGCAGCACACCCCGCGCCAACTGCAAACGCCGCCCTTCGAGGAAACCCTCGGCGGTCATCACCTTGCCCCGTGGCACACCGTTCAGATCCGGGGTGACACATTCAATCTCATCAATGCCGGTCAATCGCTGCGCGAGTGAACCCTGGCCATCGGTTGTCATGACGCAATCCTTGTTATTGTGCGAGCCGCGAACGGCGACCCGGACAAAATAGGCTGCGCCTGTTCGGAATATCAAGCAGCGTCCACAAAAATCCCGGATCTTGCGTAGGAGCTGACGAGTGCAACGAGGCTGCGATCTTTTGACTTTGATTTTTCAAGATCAAAAGATCGCAGCCTCGTTGCACTCGTCAGCTCCTACAGGTCATGTCAGGGCAAGTAAAGGCTGAACACCCCGCCACCCAACGGCCCGCCATTGCTGATTTCGGTGCGCCCTTCGACACCATTGCGCTGATGCAGCGCCGCGATGCGATTGGCGAAATACAGACCCAGGCCGGTGCTGCCGCTGCTGTGATTGATGCCCTGCACATAATCGGCCTGGCGCTCGAGCATCTGCGCCGGGTAGCCGTCGCCGTCGTCGTTGATACTCAACACCAATTGCCCGGCTTCGTCGCTGACGGTGATCAGCAGCGACTCGCGGGCGTAACGGATTGCATTGTTGATGCAGTTGCCGAGCACCGAGGCGATCAGCTCGCGATCGAAGAAACCCAGCGGGCTCAGCGGATCGACTTCGTAGGTGGCGATGATGCCGCGACTGGCGAACACCTCTTGGTGCGCGGCCAGTTGCGCCTCGATGAAATCGTCGAGTTCGTGATAGGCCGGCTGCAATGGCAACTGGTTGACGCCGAGTTTGTACAGCCCGAGCAACTGCACGAGCATGCCGTTGAGGTGGGCGAACTCGAAATCGATCACGCCCTGCTCCGAGCCGTCGCGCAGCTCTTTCGGCAAACGTGCGAGCCACTGGCTGTGCGCCTGCATCAACATCGCCAGGGAGTTCTTCATGTCGTGAACGGTGGAGGCAATCACCGTGGAAAAATCCAGCGCCGGATCAATTGGGTTCATTCGCCAAACGCCTTGCTTTTCAGCTTCTGATAACGCGCAAACCGCGCGTCGGTGTCGGGCATCAGGCCAACCAGTTTCAGGCAGGCCCGACATTCTTCCAGCTCCGCCGACGGCACACTGGTGTCGGTGCCGTGCAGCAGCGACTGGGCCAGGTTCAGCGCAATACTGATGTTTTTCGGTTGCAACTTGAGCGCCTTGCGGAACACCTCGCGGGCCTCGACCAGATTGCCGGTCTTGTACACGCGCACGCCCTGACGGTTGAGATCGGCCGCAGCGTTACTCGAGCTGAGGATGGTCGGATCGTCGGTGAGCTTGGCAATGTCTTTCATCACCGCCGGGTCATCGCCGTAGATCTCCGCGCAGCTCTTGAGCATCGAAGTGCCCGCCTCGGCCTGACCGAGCATCTGCAACTGCTTGGCCACCAGCAACGCCGCCTCGGGACTCATGAATTGCTCCATGCCATCGAGGCGCATCAATGCTTGTTCGGTAAGTTTGTCTGCGGTTTCGGCGTCGTTGAGCAACAGGCTGGTGGCCTTCATCAGCCGCGCACGAATTTGCAGGCCGGGATCGCTCGGGTTCTCTTTAGCCACAGCGCTGAGCGTCGTGTTGATTTCCAGCCGCGTGCGCGTGTCGAGGCCGCGATCACTGCCCTTGCTGATCAGGGCGTGCGCCAGACCGAGGTTGCTTTCCGGGTCCTTGAAACGCGACTGCGCGCCCTGCGCCACGGCCTGACGATAAGCGCGCGAGGCGGTCTCAAAATCCTCGTTGGCCATCGCCAGTTTGCCCAGCAGAGCCTGACGACGCACCGCCAGCGGCGACAAACGAATCGCCTCTTCCAGCACCCGCTGCGCGCCTTTGCTGTCGCCTTCGGCCACCAGCACATCGGCCATGCCGTCATACAGCGCCGGCATCATCGGGAAGACTTTAAGGGCTTTTTCATAAACTTCTTTGGCCTGCGTTACCTGCCCGCGCTTGAACAACAACTTGCCCAATCCGGCGAAGGCCCAAGGCAACGGGCGGTCGGCAATGATGCCGTCGTAGAGCCGCTCCAGCGCTTCGTTCTGGTTCATGTCACGCAGGGCGTCGGCGCGGTAGCGCAGGCACAGCGGCGAATAGCGGATGTCCTGTTTGCACAGGGCAATACAGGCATTGAGCACCTCGACCGGCTTACCGCGATCGAGGGCCTGCAGAATCGGTTTGAGCAAGGTCTTGCGTTGCTCCAGGCGCTCAAGGCGCTGGGCCAGTCCGGAACGGTTGAACGGCTTGGTCAAGTACGCATCCGGCTCGTGCTCCAGAGCACTGAGCACCATCGCCTGACTGGTCTCGGCGGTGACCATGACGAAAACGGCTTCGTGGCTGATGAGCTTTTCCGACATCAGGTCTTCGAGCACCTGCTGGCCGTTCTTCTTGCCGTCGCCGAGGTGGAAGTCCTGAAGAATGAAATCGTAGGACTTCTGCGAGCACATCTTCAGCGCCTGCTCGCCGGTGTCGGCAGTATCGACATCCTTGACACCGAGCTCACGCAACATCGAACGCACGGAACTGCGGAAATCGGAAAAATCATCGACGATCAGAAAGCTTTTTTGGTGATACGACGACATCGAGGATTTCCAGGCAATTGAAGAAAACGAACCGAGGCGATTTCAGGCGCGCAGATGATAGCGGGAGGCCATGCACCATCAAGCGATTCCGCGCGAGTGTGAACTCACCGTTCGGGTTATCGGCCAAAAGTGCCGGGGCCTGAGGGTGGTGCTTCAAGAATATTGCTTCGAGTATTACTCTGCGCGCCTGCTCAAGGATTTCCATAAGGACTGAATCGTGTACATCAAGGGACGCTACATCCTGTCAGCCTGTTTGCTTCTGTTTATCCAGCCAATCAGTGCGGCGGCAATGGACTGCACAAAAGCGGCGAACGACGCGGAAAACACCATTTGCGCGAATAAAGCGCTGCACGAGCTCGATGTGCAGATGGGCAGCCTGTATCGCCAACTGATGGCAACGGCCACAGCGACTCAAACTGAACTCAAGGGCACCCAGCGCGCCTGGCTGAAAACCCGCAATGCCTGCGCAGACGATGTCGCTTGCCTGGATGGCAGCTACCGCCAGCGCCTGCAAGCATTGCAGGCACAATGGACGCACGCCGCAATGTGGCAGCCGGACGCCGTGGATCTTCAGGCGATGAACGATCTGCAGGAAAGCATTCGCGCCGAGAGCAAAAGCCACCCGGAATTTGCGCTGGAACGCGCCTTGGCCGCGCGGGCTTTCGATTCTTCGCAGACATCGTTCGCGGGCGATCCAGTCGACAGCTACGGCGAGCAGACCAACTTCCCCAAGTCGCGCCCCAAAGGCGTGAGCGCGGATGAATGGAAAGCATTGAACGCCTCAAGCATCGACGGCGCCGCCGAAACCGGACGGACTTCCTACGCACTGCTGGATCTGGACAATGATGGCCAGCGCGACCTTATCGTCGACACATACGCAGGCGGCACCGGCCTTTTCACCTACGTGGAAACCTGGCGCCGGGCGGGCGGGCGGTTTGTCAAAAGATCGGTCGAGCCGGAAAGTTCGCTGTTCTACACCAACGACCGTGGCGCCAATCAGGCAATCAGCTGGATCAAGCTTCACGACAGGATTTATGCCGCCTACCGAAACAGCGCCTACGGTGTCGACAACCTGTATCTGCTCAATCCGCTGAAGATCAACCGCCAGGTACCGACGGTGTCCGTGCGTTACGCTTACTCCCTGCAAGTGCCCACGACTCAACATAAAGAGGATGGCACCAGCACCTATGAGCTTGACGCGGATCTGCACGCGGCACTTGAGCAATCCATCACTCAAGCGATGAAAGTCGCCCTAGGCTCGGCCGATCACGCGCCGCTTTGCCCAATTCCTCCCACGGGCGCCGGTGACGACGATTACTACAGCTACGGCCCGACGCACTACGCCATCGAGAAGATCACCGATCTGCCCGTGATGATCGAGGGCGAATGTCATATCGGCGCGCTGATCGACTGGTTCGGCAGCTACAGCGAGAAAACCGGCTTATCTGCTCAACTGGCCGTGCGCAAACCGGGGGTCGAGTCGAGTGGGACTGGTTACGAGGTCTATGGACGTCGGCATATCACCGACGTCAGCAGTACCCTCGGCAAAGTCGAACTGAACAGCGACTGATCGGCGGTAGCACCGCCCCGCGAAATCATCGCCACGGTCGCTAATGACAGGGTGCCAAAAGCACAGGCCGCGCAACGTAAAAGCCCCGTCGCACGGTTAAATGCGGCGGGGCTTTTCGGTGTTGAAGAGGTGGTGTCCCAGGCGGGGTTCGAACCTGCAACCTTCCCCTTAGGAGGGGGATGCTCTATCCAATTGAGCTACTGAGACACTGATTGACGCGGGCTGTATGCGGCGCGACAGACGGCGTGCATGTTAACGGCCAGCCCCTGTTTTGTCATGTCGTCCGTAGGGCTTTTTAAGTGTAGGCAAGCGCCCTGCAAGATTGCGGGAACTTTTACCGGGCAATTTGCACTACGCGAAAATGCGCTCATTGCAGATTGCAATCAGCGCATTCCTAAAAACCTTACCAAACCCTTGTTTTTAAAGGACTTATCAGCCGTTACACTGTTGGCACGGCGACTGCTATGCCTGTTCTATCAAAAAGAACAATTTGGAGCGTCGTGCCATGAACAGCACCCTCTTGCTTGCAAACGCAGCGGCTTTGGCTTTCTTGCTCGGATCGCATTTTTTCCCCAAGGCTGAGGTTGAGCAGCCAGTGGCGCAACGCATGCCGCATTACCTGCAGGTGCAGAAAGCGCCGCAGTGGGCAGTGTTGAGTGATCGCAGCGACGCTTCTACGCACATGGTCAGCGAACCTGAGCAAGCCTCGGCGCCAACCACCGAACGTCTGGTTTTTTGAAATATCTTCAGGAGTACAACATGTCCAAATCGGCGACAGGATTTCTGATCCTCGCTTTACTGAGTGGCGTTACCCATCTGGCGCTGTTCGAGGAGACGGAAGTCACCTTGCCTCTGGTTGGCTGTGGCGTGTTTGCGGTGCTTTTCGTGCTGGCTCTGATCGCCGGGCGCAAGATCAAATTCGATCCGGTTCTGCGTTGAGCCGAATCAATTCCAGCAGCGCGGAAACAGCGTCAGCAAGGTCGCCAGAATTGTCGATGTGATAAACGGGGCTGTCGCTGGATCTGCGGTCTTTGAACAGCGCATTGCGAGCCAGTCTCGCATCGATCTGCTCAGGGGTCTCCCGACCCCGCCTGAGCAGGCGCTGGCGCAGAACCTCGTCGTTGACCGTCAGCAGAATCGGCACGAGGGCCGGGTACAACTCCATCGCTTGGCGCAGGTTTGCTCTTGAACCATTGACCAGGACATGGCGCCCACCTCGCAACCATTGATCCATTTCCATGGGAATGCCGTAAGACAGGCCATTTGCTTGCCAGGCCAGAGAAAACGCCCCGGCCTGCTTTTGCCGATCGAACTCTTGCGGCGTCACGCCAATCGCATCCTCGCCGACGGACTCCGCTGATCGGGTGATTACCCGACGCATGATTTCGCAGTTCAACTCACGCAATGGCTCACGCGATGCGTCGATCAGGCTGTCCTTGCCCGAACCGGACGGTCCCATCAGGTAAAAAAGCTTGCCATCCATCCTGTAAACGCCCTCCGACGGGACCTGCCTCTAGTAAATCGGCAAATTGCCACTATCCTGTACACATAGGGATAAGAATAGCGAGCCGCATAGCATGCACGTTCCGAGGTCTTCGGACATCAACAGATGTGCATGTCGAAGCATGCAGCGATACGGATGGATGGAAAGTTTTCCAACCAGTCCGCATTTCTGACAACTGGTGCTGGCATTACGCCTTTACCCGGCTCAATATTTGTCACAGAATTGGCGCCAATGATCTGGCAATTTTGAGGCATGATGCCGGCCTCTTAACAATTCAGGTTGAACCAATTGGTCCGGATGCTTGTCCTACCACACATCCTGCGGCCAATCCCGAGAACCGCTCCCCTGAACTAACCGGTTAAATATATGCGCCCATTGAAACAGGCAATTTATTCCAGCCGTACGGCTGACAAGTTTGTCGTACGTCTGCCAGACGGAATGCGTGAACGCATTGCCGAGGTGGCTCGCAATCATCATCGCAGCATGAACTCCGAGATCATTGCGCGCCTTGAGCAGAGTCTTATTCAGGAAGGCGCACTGGGCGAAGAGCTGAGCATGCGCCTGGACAGCCCGGAGCTGTCGCTGCACGAGCGCGAGCTGTTGCAACGCTTCCGTCAGTTGTCGCATCGTCAGCAAAACGCCCTGGTGTCGCTGATCGCCCACGACGCTGAAATGGCCGCAGACGCGTCCTGAGTCATACCGAACACATTAAAGCCAGCATGGTTGCTGGCTTTTTTTTGCCTCGGTTTTGAGTTTTCGCAGCCATGAAAAAGCCCGTCAATTTGACGGGCTTTGTATTTGTTTTCAGATGATCAGAGCAGGAAGATGGTCGCCAGGCCCAGGAAGATGAAGAAGCCACCGCTGTCGGTCATTGCGGTGATCATCACACTGGCGCCCATCGCCGGATCCCGGCCCATCTTCGCCAGCGTCATCGGGATCAACACCCCCATCAACGCGGCCAGCAACAGGTTGAGCGTCATTGCCGCCGTCATCACCACGCCGAGCGACCAACTGCCGTAGAGCATGTACGCGACCACACCGATCACCCCGCCCCAGACCAGACCGTTGATCAAACCGACCGCCAGCTCTTTGCGCATCAATCGCGAGGTGTTGCCGGTGCTGACCTGATCCAGCGCCATGGCGCGCACGATCATGGTGATGGTCTGGTTGCCGGAGTTGCCGCCAATACCGGCGACGATCGGCATCAGCGCCGCCAGCGCTACCAGTTTTTCGATCGAGCCTTCGAACAGGCCGATCACCCGCGATGCCACGAACGCAGTGATCAGGTTCACCGCCAGCCAGGCCCAACGGTTGCGCAGGGATTTCCACACCGACGCGAAAATGTCTTCCTCTTCACGCAGACCGGCCATATTGAGGACTTCGCTTTCGCTTTCCTCACGGATCAGGTCGACCATTTCATCGATGGTCAGACGGCCGATCAGCTTGCCGTTCTTGTCAACCACCGGGGCCGAGATCAAGTCGTAACGCTCGAATGCCTGAGCGGCGTCGTAGGCATCTTCGTCCGGGTGGAAACTCACCGGATCGCTGGCCATCACTTCGGCGACCTGCTTCTCCGGATCGTTGACCAGCAGACGCTTGATCGGCAGCACGCCTTTGAGCACGCCGTCGTAATCGACTACGAACAATTTGTCGGTGTGACCAGGAAGCTCTTTGAGGCGACGCAGGTAACGCAGAACCACTTCGAGGCTGACGTCCTCACGGATCGTCACCATCTCGAAGTCCATCAGCGCACCGACCTGATCCTCGTCATAGGACAGGGCCGAGCGCACGCGTTCGCGCTGCTGGTTATCCAGACTTTCCATCAGCTCATGGACAACGTCTCGCGGCAGCTCGGAAGCCAGGTCAGCGAGTTCGTCGGCGTCCATGTCCTTGGCCGCGGCCAGGAGCTCGTGATCGTCCATGTCGGCGATCAGCGTTTCACGGACGGAATCGGATACTTCGAGAAGAATGTCGCCGTCGCGATCGGCCTTGACCAGTTGCCAGAGGGTCAGACGATCGTCCAGCGGCAAGGCTTCGAGAATGTAGGCGACGTCGGCGGAGTGCAGATCATCGAGCTTGCGTTGCAGCTCGACAAGGTTTTGCCGGTGAACCAGGTTTTCCACGCGGTCGTGATGCGGACCTTCCTGACGATGAGTCAGGTCTTCAACGACACGCTGGCGCTGCAGCAACTCGACGACCTGAGCCAGGCGGTCCTGCAGGCTTTCCTGAGTTTTCTTTACTTCGATTTCGGACATAGGCGAACTCCACTCCCAGCAGCGGGGCACGCCGGAAGGATCAATCAGTCAATTCATGATTGGTGAAACGGTTTACTGAACAACTACTGGGTAAGTCCATGGAGGATTTCCATAAGCCCCGGCGGGGCTGACGGGCGCAATGATACACGCCTGACGGTTTAAAACGTTGAAAAAATCACGGCTGAAACAAGCGCTTGCGAAACAAACCTGAGCGCCTTCCTGACCCGTGCAAATGCGACGACTCATCTTGAAAAGAAAACACACCGGCAATGGAAAAAGCAGCGACTACCCTTGAGCGTAGATCGTCATGGAGGACATCGAATGCCAGCAAAACCCGCGCTTTTTCTACTGACCGCTCTGCTCCACGTCACGCCTTCCAAGGCCACCACACTTCATCGTTGCCAGGCCGCTGACGGTGGCGTCACCTTTACATCAATGAGCTGCGCTGCCGACGAACAGCTGTCGCTTCAGGAGGTTCATCCCTATTCTCCCGGCTGGGTCGCAATCATGCCGGAGTTCAATCACGAAGCCGTGAACGGCATGAAAGACAGCGGACGCGAACCGGGCATCATCGGCGGTGCCGAGCATAAATGTGGAAACCTGACCGATAACAGGCAGCGGCGCGAAGCGATCATCAACCGGCGAGTCATTGTCGGCATGAGCCAGCGGGATGTCGAAAGCGCGCTGGGCAAGCCGGACAAGATCAATACGCGTACGTCGACCACAAGCTATCGTTACGACCTCAAGCGAGGGCGCAGTGCTCAAATTGATTTTGATGAAAGAGGCTGTGTGAAGGGAAAAGCCAAATCCCGGACAGCAAAAAGCCCGCGTTAAACGCGGGCTTCTTGGTATATGGTGCACTCGACAGGATTCGAACCTGTGACCGCTCGGTTCGTAGCCGAGTACT
>NZ_JARVSP010000010.1:0-63855 GCF_030209115.1 Pseudomonas sp. FR229a
CGAACTGTTCGTCCCACCACCCCTTCAAGTCTAACCATACAAGCGAGCCTGCTCGTGAAGAGGCCCGTCGTCGCGACAATGACTCTCAGACCTTGCTCGCCACCAGGCTAAAGCACATCGGCATCTGCGCCTGCTGGTTCAGGTAGCAGTCATACACCTCTTCCCGATTCGAATGCGCATACTCCTGAAAGTCCACAATGCTCAGCCCCGCTCCAATGGCGCCGCTGAAGATCGCGCCCAGCGTGTGCACGAACCAGTACGACTTTGCCGCCGGTTGCTCGACTTTTCCTACATAAACGATCGGCTCTTCCTGCACAAATGGCTCGGCACGGAAATACGAGCTGACGAGGCGCAAAGGATCATCTGCTTGCGGGTCAACCATCTCCAGAAACGGATGTGTTTCGTAGATCACCAGTTTGCCGCCCGGCTTCAGCACCTGCGCGACATGACGGAAGAATTCGCCGATGTCAGGCATCCAGTTGAGTACCCCGATGGTGATCAGGGCGACGTCGAATCGGTTATGCAGTGACGCGGGGAGACGGTGGATATCACTTTCGATGAACTCAGCATCGTGCGGCGAGCGGCTGTTCAGCTCGCGGGCCTGTGCAAGAAAGGCTGCCGATTGATCCACGCCGACCACACTGCGCGCACCCAGCGCAAACAGCGACAGGCTTTCCCGACCGTTATTGCAGCCCAGTTGAATCACGTCTTTACCGTCGACTTCCAACAAGCCGCGCAAGGTGTCATCGAGACAGCAAAACTCCGCCTGCACGACATCGCGGAGCAATGCCTGCCAGTCCGGTGAATCCTGATGATGGCGGGCGGAATCGTTCCACGCCTGACGATTGCTTTCGATGGCGGTTTTGGGGTTGGGCACTTCCATGGCGCACTCCGGTGAGGCTCGTGATTGAGCGGCCTGAGTCTAGAACAGACCCGGAGTGGCGATTGTTGCAATGTTGTAAGCCCGCAACACGGCGCGAAACAGCGAGTCCTACAGAAAAAGGAAGAAACTCGGGAAACCCCAACCGTTTTCCTACATCTTCCGTCGGTTGGCCGTCGGAAGCGCTCAGTCTAGGATTTGTCGAACTACAGATACTCATGGAGCTCGACCAAGATGCAGTTCATCCAGACAACGACGACAGCAATCCCTGTACCGACTGGACTGCCAGGCATTGACCTCGGAGGCACTATGGACAGCAAAATCTTCCCCGTCGATTCAGGGTTTGAAAGCGACGAGCAGGCTGCCAGTCATGATCGCTGGTTGCGAGCCAAGGTGCAGGCGTCCAGAGATGATCCCCATCCGAGCCTCCCCCATGAGGACGTGATGGCGGACATGCATGCCTTGATCGAATCCATTCGCTCAATCGAAAAGCGCCAGTTCCCTGAAAGTCCCACTATCAAAGATTCACATGACTCTGGTTAAGCCGCTCGCGCAAAAACTCCACCAGCGCCTGCACCGGCCGCGAAGCCTGGCGATGCTGCGGATAAACCGCCGACAAGGTCAATGGCTCCGGGCGTAGATCATCCAGCACCGGCACCAGCCGCCCGTCCTTCAGCGCCGCGCCGACGATGAAGGTCGGTAGATAAGTAATCCCCATCCCCTGCACCGCCGCGTCCCGCAGCAGTTCGCCGTTGTTCACCCGCATGCGCCCGGTGACGTTGATCAGCAGCGGTTTGCCCGGTGCTTCGTTGAAGCGCCATTGCACCGAGCGCCCGTGGCCGTAAGGCAGGCAGTCGTGGCTGTGCAGGTCTTCGGGTTTGAGTGGCGTGCCGCGTTCGGCAAGGTACGCCGGGCTGGCGCAGTACACCCGTTCGATGCTGGCAATGCGTCGGGCGATCAGTGTCGAGTCTTCCAGCACGCCGATGCGCAGGGCCAGGTCATAGCCCTCGCCGAGCAAGTCGACCGGGCGATCGCTCAAGTCGACTTCGACGGTGACCTCACGGTACCGCTGCAAGAACAGCGGCAACAGACAACCCAGATGCGCCACGGCAAACGACAGCGGCGCGCTCAGGCGGATCGTGCCGCGCGGCTCGGCGGTTTCGCCGGCGATGCCCTGCTCGACCTGCTCCACCTCGCCGAGCAAACGCAGCGCCGATTCGTAATAGCTCTGCCCCAGCGGCGTGACGTCGAGGCGGCGGGTCGAGCGATTCAACAAGCGCACCCCGAGGCGCTCTTCCAGTTGCATCAGACGGCGGCTGACGAACTGCTTGGACAGGCCCAACTGATCAGCCGCGGCGGTGAAGCTGCCGGAGTCCATGACCTGGCAAAAAATACGCATGTCTTCAAACGGGTTCATTGTCACTCTCTGGTGGACAGTTAAACGCTTTATAGCCGCTTTTTCGCTTTTCAGCAGCCCATTAATCTGTGCTCACGGTGTTGCTGAGGCCGCAAACCCAGTGCCACAGCAGCCCGAAACTCAGGCAAACAATCAAAATTATTCAAAAGGATTTCCACCTATGAACATCGTCAAGAAAACCCTCGCCGCCTCCCTCCTCGCCCTGTCGGTCAGCAGCGCTTTTGCCGCTGGCAGTCCCGGCGTCGAACACAACACTCAGGCATTCCTCGACGCCCTCGCCGCTGGCGGTGGTCGCCCGCTGGAACAGCTGAGCCCAAAGGACGCCCGTGCAGTCCTGACCGGTGCGCAGGCTTCGGTGAAGGTTGATCTGTCCGGTGTGGAAGTCAGCGACAAAGCTATCAAGGTCGACGGCCAGACCATCAACCTGAAAGTGGTGCGCCCGGCCAAGGTCAAAGGCGAGTTGCCGGTGTTCATGTTCTTCCACGGTGGCGGCTGGGTGCTGGGTGACTTCCCGACGCACCAGCGTTTGATCCGTGATCTGGTGGTCGGCTCCGGCGCTGTTGCGGTGTATGTCGATTACACGCCGTCGCCGGAAGCGCAGTACCCGACCGCGATCAATCAGGCATACGCCGCGACGAAATGGGTGGCCGAACACGGCAAGGACATCGGTGTCGATGGCAAGCGTCTGGCGGTGGCCGGCAACAGCGTCGGCGGCAACATGGCGGCGGTCGTGGCGTTGATGGCCAAGGAACAGAAAGCCCCGGCGCTGCGCTTCCAACTGCTGATGTGGCCGGTGACCAACGCGCAATTCGACGACGGCTCTTACCAGCAATTTGCCGAGGGTCACTTCCTCACCAAGGGCATGATGCAGTGGTTCTGGGACAACTACACCACCAACCCGGCCGAGCGTGCGCAGATCCACGCCTCGCCGCTCAACGCCAGCGCCGAACAGCTCAAGGGCCTGCCCGCTGCGCTGGTGCAGACCGCCGAGTTCGACGTGCTGCGTGACGAAGGGGAAGGCTATGCGCGGCATCTGGATGCAGCCGGTGTGGCGGTGACCTCGGTGCGTTACAACGGGATGATTCATGACTTCGGCCTGCTCAATCCGCTGAGCGAGATTGCGGAAGTCAAAGCGGCGGTGCGTCAGGCTGCGGCTGAACTTAAAACCCACTTGCAGCCTTAACCGCAAAAGATCGCAGCCTTCGGCAGCGCCTACCCTGGAATACCATTTCCGGTAGGAGCTGCCGCAGGCTGCGATCTTTTTTCTCACTAGCGTCGCGGAGTACCGGTCATGACTCTTTTCTACGCCCACCTGCTGTCCTGGAGTGCCGTGCTGTTGCTGCTCGACGCGGCACTCTGGCATTTCTCGCCCTTCACCCATCGCGCGCCGCGAGTCGGTGTGCGTCTGGCGCTGTTTCTGGCATTCAGCGCGCTGGTGATCAATGCCGGTGTCAGCCCGTTGCAGGCTCCGATATTCGCTGATGATCGCGTGGCACAACTGGGAGCGACGGCGCTGGGGATTCTTTGGTGGCTGTACGCAGCACGGGTGCTGACCGAAGTGATTGGCCTGGCGCTGATGCGCCGCATCGGTCACAGCGGTCGCTTGCTGCAAGACGTCATCGGTGCGCTGGTGTTTCTGGTCGCCATTGTTGCGGCGGCCGGCTACGTGCTGGAGCTGCCGGTCAAAGGCCTGCTGGCCACCTCCGGGGTGGTCGCCATCGTTGTCGGTCTGGCCCTGCAGAGCACTCTCGCCGATGTGTTTTCCGGCATCGTCCTCAACACCACCAAGCCCTATCAGGTGGACGATCTGGTGATGATCGACGGCGTCGAAGGCAAGGTCTTCGATATCGACTGGCGCGCCACGCACCTGCTGACCAGCGCCGGCACCATGGCGGTGGTACCGAACTCGGTGGCGGCCAAGGCGAAGATCGTCAACCTCAGTCGGCCGAGCAACATGCACGGCGTGTCGATCAGCATCCAGGTGCCCAACCACATTCGTCCGCGACGGGTGCTCGACGCCCTTGATCGCACCTTGCAGGGCAGCAGTTCGCTGTTGCTCAGCCCGGCGCCGAAAGCCGTGCTCAAAGAGGCTGGCGAAACCATGTCCGAGTACGTCGCCAGCGGTTTCATTGCCGAGCTGGGCAAGAAGAGCGAAGTGCGCAATCAGCTGTTCGACCTCGCCCACCGCCATCTCGAAGCGGCGGGCATTTCGCGCCATCCCGACGGCGTAATCGAACCGTCGAGCCGTGCTCGTGCGTTGCTGGATGAGGTGAAGATTTTCCGCTCGCTGAGCAGTGAAGAACGCGATCGCCTCGCTGAGTCGATGGTTGCGCAACAGTACACGGCGGGTCAGGTGGTGCTGGATCTGGACGAAGTGCCGGACAGCCTGTTCGTGATTGCCACGGGCGTGGTCAGCGCGACGGTGCCGGACGGCAATGGTCAGACCGAGGCCGGACGCATGGGGCCGAGCGAAGTCATGGGTGAGCAGAGCATCCTCGCCGATACGCCGTCGCAGGCGACGTTCACGGCGCTGACGTCGAGCATCATCTATCGCCTCGACAAGCAGTTGACCCGTGAGTGCATGGACAAGCGCAGCGAAGTCGGCCGGGCCTTGAACAAGTTGCAGGCGGTGCGTCAGCAGAACAGTCGCCTCGCGTTGATGGCCAAACCGGTGGCGGTGAAAAAAGGCGGGTTCTTAGGTTGGTTGCAGAAGCGCTGATTCGAGGGCTTGAAAATCAAAAGCTTACCCCCCTCACCCCAGCCCTCTCCCCCCAAGGGGGCGAGGGGGAAAGGGAGCCGATCTCCATGCGTTTCAAGAGCGGAGCTCGGCTCGGTATTGCAGGTCGATGCAACTCTAGCAAACAACGCCGTCAGTCCCCTCTCCCTCCGGGAGAGGGCTAGGGTGAGGGGCTTTTGACGTTCGACCAAATTACTTGGCGGTGAACTTGGTGTAGCTGTTGATCAGGTTGCGATAGTTAGGCAGACGCTCGGACAGCAGGTGCGCCAGGCCTTCCATGTCGTTGCGCCAGTCGCCCTGCAGCTCGCAAGCCACAGCGAACCAGTTCATCAGGTGGGCACCGGCGGCGGACATCCGCGCCCACGCCGCTTGTTGCACGGTGGTATTGAAGGTACCCGACGAATCGGTCACGACGAACACTTCGAAGCCTTCAGCAATCGCCGACAGGGTCGGGAAAGCTACGCAGACGTCGGTCACGACACCAGCGATGATCAGTTGCTTGCGGCCGGTGGCCTTGATCGCTTTGACAAAGTCTTCGTTGTCCCAGGCGTTGATCTGGCCTGGACGCTGGATGAATGGCGCGTCGGGGAATTGCTCGAGCAGCTCGGGCACGATCGGGCCGTTCGGACCTGCGTCGAAGCTGGTGGTCAGAATGGTCGGCAGCTTGAAGAACTTGGCGATGTCGCCCAGTGCCAGCACGTTGTTCTTGAACTCGTTCGGCGAGAAATCCTGCACCAGCGAGATCAGACCGGTCTGGTGATCGACCAGCAGGACGACGGCATCATCTTTGTTCAGACGCTTGTAAGGAACGCTCATGGCAAAACTCCTGGATGGATGGTTGTTGCGTGAAGCGCCGGCCCTGATGACCGGCGCCTTTTTCGAACTCAGAACGCGAAGCAGGAACAGCCGAACGCGCCCCAGAAACCGGCGAAGTCGCTGACGGGTGCATTCGACATCCGCGCTTTTTCATGGCTGTGGGTGTGCACGGCGCACGGCCCGCTGCACTGGTGAACCTGCGCCTGGAGTGGCGAGTTCGGGCGCCAGTGGCCCGGAACCTTGACCACCGGCGACCAGTCCGGCAGCACCGGAATCGAACGCGGACCGAGGTCTTCGAAGTCGCCGGCGGCGTAGACAATCTTGCCGCCGACCACGGTCATCACCGACTCGATCCACTTGATCGCTTCTTCTTCGACGCTGAAGAAGTCCGCGCTCAGCGCGGCCAGGTCAGCCAGTTGACCGACGCGGATCTGGCCCTTCTTGCCCTGCTCCGAGGAGAACCAGGCGCTGCCGTGGGTGAACAGTTCCAGCGCGGTGCTGCGTGGCAGACCTTCTTCGTACAGGGCCAGACCGCCAACAGTGCGGCCGCTGACCATCCAGTACAGCGAGGTCCACGGGTTGTAGCTCGATACGCGCGTGGCGTCGGTGCCGGCGCCGACCGGCACGCCTTCAGCGAGCATGCGCTTGATCGGTGGCGTGGCTTCCGCGGCTTGCTTGCCGTAGCGATCGACGAAGTATTCGCCCTGGAACGCCATGCGATCCTGAATCGCGATGCCACCGCCCAGCGCCTTCACGCGCTCGATGTTTTGCGGGGTGATGGTTTCGGCGTGGTCGAAGAACCACGGCAGACCATTGAACGGAATGTCGCGATTGACCTTCTCGAACACGTCGAGCATGCGGCTGATCGATTCGTTGTAGGTGGCGTGCAGACGGAAAGGCCAGCGCTGCTCGACCAAGTGGCGCACCACCGGCTCCAGCTCCTGCTCCATGGTCTGCGGCAGGTCCGGGCGCGGTTCGAGGAAGTCTTCGAAGTCGGCGGCGGAAAACACCAGCATCTCGCCGGCGCCGTTGTGGCGCAGGTAGTCGTCGCCCTGATGCAATTTGACGCTGCCGGTCCAGTTCTGGAAATCGGTCAGCTCTTCTTTCGGCTTCTGGGTGAACAGGTTGTAGGCGATGCGTACGGTCAACTGGTCGTCTTTGGCCAGTTGCTCGATCACTTGGTAATCGTCCGGATAGTTCTGGAAACCACCGCCGGCGTCGATCGCACTGGTCAGGCCGAGACGATTGAGTTCGCGCATGAACTGGCGGGTCGAGTTGACCTGATATTCCAGCGGCAGCTTCGGCCCCTTGGCCAGTGTCGAGTAGAGAATCATCGCGTTCGGCCGCGCAACCAGCATGCCGGTCGGGTTGCCGTTGCTGTCACGGACGATCTCGCCACCTGGCGGGTTCGGCGTGTCGCGGGTGTAACCGGCCACGCGCAGAGCGGCGCGGTTGAGCAGCGCACGGTCGTAGAGGTGCAGGATGAACACCGGGGTATCCGGCGCCGCCTGGTTGATTTCTTCCAGGGTCGGCATGCGTTTTTCGGCGAACTGGAATTCGTTCCAGCCACCGACCACGCGCACCCACTGCGGGGTCGGGGTGCGATCGGCCTGATCCTTGAGCATGCGCAGCGCGTCGGCCAGCGACGGCACGCCTTCCCAGCGCAGTTCGAGGTTGTAATTCAAACCGCCGCGAATCAGGTGCAGGTGCGAGTCGTTGAGGCCAGGAATGACGCAGCGGCCTTTCATGTCGACCACTTGCGTGGCGCTGCCCTTGAGGGCCATGGCCTCGGCATCGTTACCGACGGCAACGAAGCGGCCGTCCTTGATTGCCACGGCGCTGGCCAGTGGTTTTTCCCGGTCTACGGTATGAAATTGGCCATTGAATAAAATCAGATCGGCGCTCATCGCAGTTCCTCAAGCAAAAGTGAAAAGAAGCAAACCCCGCTCAACGCGGCGAGGTTTCTTGGGAATCGAGGTGTTCATGGGCCTGGCTGGCTTCCAGCCACGGGGTGAACAAACGGGTGACTGGCGGCATTACCACGTACACCACCGAGAGGACGATGGTCAGGGTGATCAGCAACGTGGCGACCACGTAGTTGGACAGAAGCGGATGCAGCGCCAGCAGCGGCCCCCAGATCAGCGGCACCAGCAAGGTGTGCGGCAGAATCACCAGCAGCGAAACCACGGCCTGCTTCCAGCGCGGCGGCGGCGAAGCGGCATCGGCCAGGGGCGAGAACCAGAACTCGTTGACCGGGGCGACTTCAGTCTGATCACCGTCGGCCAGCATCGGCGCAGCTTCGGCGACCAGCGCCTGACGCTCGGAGGATTCCAGCCAACCCTGCATGGCCTCGGTGGAGCTGAAGCGCAGCACGCAAGTGTAAAAATCCAGACGCCCGCGCTTGCCACGCACCACGTCCACACCCAGATGCCCTTCGCGCTGCCCGGCAACGCGCACGATGTTGCGCAGCCACGCTTCATACGCTGATTCGAAACCGGCCTTGACCGAGTGTTTGATGATCAACGTGACAGTCTCATCGGCCCCCGGTGCTTGTTGATTAAGGACTTCAGGCATAACGCAGCACTCCGGGCAAACGAACAGGAATCGCCAGCCGTCCAGGCCCAGCGATCAATACAGTGGTGAAAAGAATCAACAGCAACCAGCCGAACTGCCCTTCAGCCACACTCCATTGCGGATGCACGACCAGCAACGCCACCAGCAGCACAAAGAGAATAGGCAAGCAGGCCAATCGCGCCAGCACGCCGGCGACGATCAGTAGGGGGCAGAGGACTTCGGCGAAGATCGCCAGGATCAGGGTCAGGTGGGCGCCGAGGTGAAACGGATCTTCGATCAGTTGCAACTGCGCGGTGAAGTCCAGCAGCTTGGGCAAGCCGTGCACCCACAACAGAAACAACCCGCCGCTGACCCGCAGGAACAGCAACCCGATGTCGCGCGCCTGTTCATCCCTCGTAGCAATCATGACCCGACCCTTTGAATGTCATTGAGGGAATGATGCCAAGGCCGGGGCGGGAGAAATTGGATGGGTGTGCTTAGTTGCTTTCCATGCCCAGACCGTCTGCCGCCAACGACAAACAAAGGTGGGAGCGAGCCTGCTCGCGAAGGCGTCAGGTCAGTCGAAAAATACTTTGAATGACGCACCGCTTCACTTGAGTCGCGCTAACCCCGAGGCCCTGCCAATACGTGTCCTTTACACATAATCACGGTAGGCCATGCCGTCATAAGGTTTGATTCTGACCGTCACGCCTTTGGCCGGAATGTTTGCAGGATCGAGTACATCGTTCTCCGCTTCGTCTACTGACGGTTTGAGCGGGATGTTTGTTGTTTTGTGCAGGGTGAGACCTCACACGGCGCTCGGTCGAGCGCCGTGTTCCCGGGTTGAAGCAAGGCTCAAGGGCAAGCGTTCATCGCTCGGTATTCAGCTCGGCCCAGCGACTGGCCAGAAGTGCCCGGCCTCTGGAGGTCGGTGTAGCGTGATAAGACACCTTGCCCCTCAGCCGCTCCTGTACGGCGCTGCTGTCCCCGCCGCCATCGGCATGTCCCCAGGTCACGACGCGGCCGTCAGCGGTGAGCGCAGTAAATCCATGAGTGTTGTCGTATAGCGCTTGTACCTGAGTCAGCTCGGTGACGACCGTCGAGGTGTCGCCACCTACGGTCGCATCCCCCCAGGCGACCACTGTGCCGTTCTTGCGCAACACGGCGAAAGCCATGGAGGAACCACACACCTGAACAATGTCATCGAGCGCCGCGATTTCGGCAGGCACCAGACCACCCTCCGCGGGAGTGCCCCATGCCACTACATGACCGTTGCCTCGGCGCGCTGCGAATGCGCGCCAGGTGGAACTGACCTCGACAATGTCCGTGAGCCCGCCAATCAGCGCGTCGATCGTCCCGCCATACGCGGCCGTTCCCCACGCCACCACCTGCCCGGTGGCACGCCTTGCAGCGAAGGCCTGCGCATTGGCGCAGCTCAATTCGATGATGTCGGTCAGAGACGCAATTTCAGCCGGCACAACGCCGCCATAGGTGGCGTCGCCCCAGCCGACAAGTCGCCCATTGCCACGATGCGCGGCAAAGGCACCATAGCTGCCGATCAGATTGTCGATATCGGTGAGGCCTGCAATTTCACCGGGAACCACCCCACCATTTGCCGCCAAGCCCCAAGCCACAACATTCCCGGCGGATCGTTTTGCTGCAAAAGCCTGACCCGCCGCCACCACTCGTACAATATCCGTCAGCGCGCTGATCTCTATGGGAATACTACCTCCATCGTCAGGTGTGCCCCAGGCAACCACCTGCCCGGTCGTCTTCAACCCGGTGAACGCGGTCGCATTACCGATGACTTCGACAAAACCCAGCGGATCTATACCGCTCATGCTTCCGCCCTCGGCGGCGGTTCCCCAGGCGACAACTGCACTATTGGCGCGGCGAGCCGCATAAGCGCTGCGCGTGCAGCTCACCTCAACGATGTCATCCATGGTGATAATGGTCGGAGGAATATCGGCGCCGTAAGCAGCGTTGCCCCAACCGGCGACATCCCCGACATCCCGGTGAGCGACGAAAGCAGCGAAACCAGTGACCGTGGTGTCGATCCCGTTGCCAATGATATTCGCCGAGTTGAGCGTGACCAGATCATCGGCAGTGCGCACCTGCAGCAGCTGCTGCGGTGCGGTGTCGCGCCAGATGGCAGCGGTCATCCACTCTGTGTCCGAAGCGTACTTCCACTGCGCTTGCAGCGGCTGCCCCGTGGTGGCGTTGAATGCGCTCAGCACACGCGTGGCACTGGACGCGCGATAAGTACTGCGGTTATAGCGCGCCCCCATGATCTTCAAGGTACCGCTGCCAATAACCCGGCGAACATCGTAAACCGTCGGCGTCGACGGGCCATCGGTCCCTCCCGCCTTGCGCTTGACCTCATAACTCAACGCGATGCTGTCATCGAGGTTGGCGCTGATGACCGTGTGGGCCACCTTGATCACGCTGAGTTCTTTGTCGGCCTCTGCTGCCAGAACCCTGTGGGTGTAAGGAGTGGAGGTTTTACCGACCACGGTCACGGTAACTTCATCGTCGGTCTTCAATTGCGCGGTGGCCGGGATCACCACCGTCGCGCCGCTGGGGTAGACATCGTCCGGGTTCAACTGATCCTTCTGTGTCCCCGTGGCTTCCCTGAAGGTGGCAACCGGTAGCCGGATCTCTTGCGCTTGCACGTTGAAGTCATAAGGTTTGCCGTCGGCCTCGCCGCCGTCAAACAACTCGACCCGATAATCGATAGTCACTTTTTTGTTCAAGCTGGCCTGCACAACGGACAGGTCAACAGTGAACTCGATCGGCTTGCCCTTGTTGTTGCCACTGACCGCTTTGTCATCGGTGTGATTGACCACTCCATCCGATGATGTCCAGGTCATATAGAAGTGATCGCCGGCATTCTCGGGATCATTGGCCGGTATCTCGACTGTCGCTCCGTCTGGAGTATTGGCCGGATCGAGTATGTCATCGGCCGCCTGCACAACGCGGGCCGGATCCAGCAATTGTGTGGACTCGCCGACGGAGAACACGAGGGGGTTGGAATGACTGATCGTGTCAGTTTCTTTGCGCCAGATTTCGTAACTGGCCGTGATCTTGGCACCGCGATTGGGCTCGATATGCTCGGCCACAAACTTGTCGCTGAGCCGGAATGGCACGTCGCTGTTCTCGTTGAGCGCAGTAATGTCGATGGAGTCGCCGGTCTTGCCTGATTGTTCCCCATCCCATTTGTAAGTCACCTTATCGCCGCGTTTCGTCGGTGTGACGATGGGTTTGGGAACAGTCAGCTGACCAACGCCGTTGGGTAAATCAGCAGGCTCCAGTGAGCCATTGCTTTCTCCGAGCACGATCGGTTTAACCAACTCGAATTTTCGCTCGCCTACGCTCAGCGTTGCCGCGGGACGTGACACACGCCTGACAATGGCGCCGCTCCCATCCACACTCAGATGGACATATGACAACACCAGTGTTCCGCCCTCAATGGACTTCAAGTGCAAGCCTTCGACAGTGAGGAAAAAACCGATCGGGTCGGCGATTTCCTCCCGGCTCGGTATATACCTTTCGAATTCCGGGACATAGACGCTGCCTTCCGAACGTTTACCGAACCACACCAGTTCAAACGCATCGCCATAGTTGAACGCCGAATCAGAGCGAATCAGAACCCGGGTATATTCCAGGTCAGGTTCAATGGCACCCTGGTTTTCATCCTCAGCAACAGGGGCATCCAGGCGCGTGGCCTCACCGTTGACTTGCACGAACTGACCTTTGGATTGCAGATCGGAAGTTCCTTCACGCTTGACCTCATAAGAAAAAATCACCTGGGTTCCGACAAGCCTGCGCAGATCGGCATTTTCGAAATCGAATTCATAGGTGTGGGGAAGATTGTCGACCTCCTGCCTGGGCGCAGTGAACGTGACGGTTTGACTGTCCACTGTGGTACCGCTGACTTTTACTTCAATCCAGTCCTGATGTTTGAATTCGCTCGAAGTTGCCCAGACCTGGACAACGACGTTTTTATCACCCAACCGGTCAAGGTCCACGACATTGTTGAGCGCATCCTTGGCAATAGGGGCAACCAGCCGATTGGTGTTGAGCGAAACCCTGATCCGGGTTTCTCTACACCAGTCCTCCGAATAATTGTGGACGATATCCCGCACGCGAAAGCTCACGGCCAGGCCCACCTCATCGGTATCACCTGCCTTTTCTATAACTGCCCGCTTGACGTAAACAGTGATGGGATTCTTCACCGGATCACTGATTTGCTCCGCCGTCACCGGGTCGGACAAGATCAGAATGCCCCCCCAACTGAGCTGAACTTGATCGCCCACGGCAATACCAGGATAGGGTTCGCCGCTACCGGATGCGTTTCGAATGACGATAGGCAAACCTACTGTCGGATCCGGATCATCCGGATCCTCCTTCGGCGGAGCGTTCCCGCTGTCAACTCCACCAGAGACAAACTCCGGCGGGATGAACATGTATAGATTGGAATGCCCCGGCCCCTCCTCCGTATCCTGTCCGCCGGGAATTTCCAGCTTGACGAATATTTTCAATGGCGGCGCGTACGTCTCGGCGGGATCCAGGCCTAAACGCTTTACCCAATAGTCGATTTCATGGGATCCCGAAGCAAGATGCCGTGGAGCAACGAACAGGGTCGCACGCTGATCAGATTCTGATTGATCACGAATGGTGTACCGATCCACCTCGACAGAGCCTTTCCTGAGCACCACCAGGTCGCCTTTATTCTTGGTCGCCCATGGGCTGAGGTAGACCTGCAATCCATCGTCCGGATAGATCCCTTGCGCCGCAGCCCGATTGATCCCCCACTCTCCCGAAGGAAGGATGGGAAGCATGCGACCGGTGATATCCGGGTCAGGAAGTGCCAGCGTTGCGACGTGTTTCTTGAGTTTCAAAAGCATGACAAAACACTCCTGCCGAGGGATTAGGCGACGGAGTGATTAACAGTCAGAAACAGTAAATCGTCACCTGTCACATCTGACAGGTGCAGAGCAGTTTCCGACGAACGGAGGGCTCAAGGTGACGGTATGTCCAGCGGTGCCGCCATGAACTGGCTGATGCGCGAGCGTAGCCACTTCTCCGCCGGGTCGTTGTCGTGCACCCCGCTCCACGCCATCGACAACTGCGCGGCATCAATCGGGAATGGCGGATCTTCGGCACGCAGGGCGCAGCCTTCGACCAGTGCACAGGCCGCATAATCCGGCACGGTGGCGATCATCTCGGTACCGGCGAGCAAGGCACGCAAGCCACTGAATTGCGGCACACCGAGAACCACCCGGCGGCAGCGGCCGATCTTCGCCAGATCGAGGTCGATATTGCCGCTCAGGTCACCCGAGAACGACACCATCGCGTGCGGACGCTCGCAATATTCGTCCAGCGTCAGCGGCCCCGGACGATCATCGCCGCGCAGCACTTTGCAGGGGATGTCGCGCAGCTTCTTGCGCTTGGCGTTGGCGGGCAGATCCGTGGTGTAGCTGACACCCACGGAGATTTCCCCCGAAGCCAACAACGCCGGCATCAACAGGTAGTTGGCGCGGCGCACCACCACGACAATTCCCGGCGCCTCCTGCTGGAGCTGGCGCAACAGCGGTGGAAACAGACCGAACTCGGCGTCGTCCGACAGACCGATGCGGAACACGTCGCAACTGCTCGCCGGTTCGAATTCCTTGGCGCGGCTGACCGCACCGGAAATCACGTCCATCGCCGGTTGCAGCTCCTTGAGGATCGCCAGCGCCCGCGCCGTCGGCTCCATGCCGCGACCGTTGCGCAGCAGCAACGGGTCGTCGAACAGATCGCGCAAGCGGCCCAGCGCCGCACTGACCGCGGGCTGGCCCATGAACAGTTTTTCGGCGACGCGGGTCAGGTTCTTTTCGAACATCAGCGCTTCGAAAATCACCAGCAGGTTCATGTCGACGCGGCGCAGATCGTTACGGTTCATGGGCGTGGTTTCCTTATCGGTGTCAGACGCTTTTTGCCACTGGCGCTGGGCACTTTACTCGATCAATGGCACTTTCGCCGCGCGTTTGTACGGGCCGTACTCCACCGGTACCCACTGGAAATGTTTGCCCTCGGCGGTGATGTGGCCGATGCCCGGGAACGGCAGATGTGCTGCGGTCACCCAGGTCTTGCTTGCTGCCGCGGCACTGAACACGGCCTGACGACTGCTGATCGCTTGCTGACTGTTGACGTCAAAACCGATCGACACTTCCGGGTGCAAAAACTGCACCGCCAGGTTGTGCACCAGATCGCCCATGAACACGATGCTCTGCTGCTGCGAGGTGAAGCGGTACGTCGTGCTGCCCGGCGTGTGCCCGGCTTCGAGGGTGGCTTCGACCAAGCCTGGCAGCGGCGACTGCCCGGGGGCGAAAGTCTTGAAGCGACCGGCGGCAACGTAGGCCGCGGTGGAATCCTGGGCGATTTTGAAAAACTCCTTGGCGCCGGCCGGAGCCTTGGCCAGTGCAGCAGGATCGAGCCAGTAGTCGGCCTCGGCCTTGGCCGCATACACGGTGGCGTTGGCGAACAGCGGTTTTTTCTCTGCATCGACCAGACCACAGACGTGATCGAGGTGCAGGTGCGTCAAGAGAATCGTGTCGACCTGCTCAAGCTTGTAGCCGGCGGCCTGCATGTTGGCCGAAAGCTGCCCGGCGGTGGCGCCGATGCACTGCCCGGCGCCGGTATCCACCAGAATCAGCTGTCTGCCGGTGTTGACCAGGAATGCATTGAACGCCGTCTGCACGCCGGGGGTTTCAATCGAACGGCGGGCGAGGAGCGCGCGAATCTGGCTCTGGCTCATGCCCTGCAACAACTTCGGCGACAAATCGTTGTAACCGTCGAACAGCGCGGTGACTTCGTAATCGCCCACCGCCAAGCGGAAATAACCCGGCGCCTGAGTCCCCACCTGCGGTGCCTGCGCCATCGCGCCGGACATTGCCAGCATGACCGCCACGGTCGTCGCTGCTTTCACCAAGACTTTCATTGCATTCCCCTTGAACCTGGCGGACGGCGGCCGCGCTTTATCGACATCGTCGCGCAAAGTGCCAGGCGCTGACTTGCAAGGATGTGCTGAGTTCCAGCCCGAGCCATGAAATTAACAACGATTAACTCGTCAGGCTTACGCCCTCGCCCAACAATGAAGTCCTCTGCGCAGCGTTGCTTTTTTGACCTGAGGGAATGCGCCGACCGTGCCTTCCCCACCGACACGGACCTAGGCCATGGCTTATCCACAGCAAACCGTCGCCCTCGCCCCTGCCTGCGAACCGCGTAAAAACGCGACTGGCGGACTCAGTCCACAGCGCGAACGCCAGATCAAACAGTTGATTCTCGATCGCTTGGGCGAAAGTCTCGAAGTGGCTGAACTGGCCCGCGCCTGTTCGCTGTCACGCAGTCATTTCTCCCGCGCGTTCAAGTGCAGCACCGGCCTGTCGCCACAGGACTGGATTCGCGCCCAGCGTCTGGCCCGGGCCAAGCTGCTGATCCAGCACACCGACCTCAGCCTGACGCAAATCAGCCTGGAATGCGGGTTCTGCGATCAGGCACACTTCTGCCACATGTTCACCCGCAGCGAGGGGATCAATCCGTTCGCCTGGCGCTGTCGAGTCATGGGCAAACCGAAAAACAACGCAACGCAGCCTGCGGTGTTTTGACTGCTGCCGTTACGCCACCCGTTGCACTGATGCTCAAACCTGAGGATTATGCCCGGACACCCCGGATCAGACGGCCTGCGCACGCGCCAGGCACTGGTTCGCCCTGTTCGCCGCATTACCGCAGGAGCGCGCTGTTGAGCTTTTCCCCGAATCAGGCCATTGCGTTTGGCCCCTATCGGATTCATCCCGGGCAACGACTGCTGATTGAAGGCCAACAGCCTTTGCGCCTGGGACGGCGGGCGATGGACATCCTCCTGATTTTGCTGGCCCACGCCGGCGAAGTGGTGAGCAAACAGCAACTGATGGCTGGCGTCTGGCCAGACAGTGTCGTTGAAGACATCAACCTGCGCGTGCACATGGCGGCGCTGCGCAAGGCGCTGGGCGACGGACAGAACGGGCAGCGCTACATCGTCACCGTGGCGCAGCGCGGCTACAGCTTTGTCGCACCGATTGTGCTCGACAGCATCGAACAAAAGCCTGCAATGCCCGTCGCCAGGCACAACCTGCCGCTGCGCCGAACACGGATGATCGGCCGCCAGCCGGTGGTCGATCATTTGATTGCGCAACTGCCGCGCCGACGCTGCATCACCCTGGTCGGCCCCGGCGGCATTGGCAAGACCACCGTCGCCCTGCGTGTCGCCGAACAATTGATCGGCCAGTATCGCGACGGCATCCGCCTGGTAGATCTGGCGCCCATCGCCGATCCCGCACTGATCGGCTCGCATCTGGCGACGCTGCTCGATCTGTCCGCGCCTGAAGGCGATGCGCAGGCTTGCCTGGTCGATGGCCTGCGTGAACGGCAGATGCTGCTGGTGATCGACAACTGCGAGCACCTGATCGATGCGGTCGCATCGCTCAGCGAGCAGATTCTGCGCGGCGCGCCCAAGGTGCATATCCTCGCGACCAGCCGCGAGAGCCTGCGTGCCGAGGGCGAGTTCGTGCAGCGTCTGGAATCACTCGAATGCCCGTCCATGTCGACCGCGATGGAGCCGGCCCAGGCGCTGGGCTTTGCTGCGCTGCAATTGTTCGTCGAACGCGCCACGGCGGCGCGGGAAAGCTTTCAACTGAGCCACGCCGAGCTGCCGCAAGCGATCGAGATCTGCCAGCGCCTGGACGGTATTCCGCTGGCACTGGAACTCGCCGCCGCGCAGGTCAGCGAATTGGGCATGGACGGATTGCTCAAACAGTTGCGCGAGGGTTTGCCGCCGCTCTCAGCCAGCCACCACAGCAGCGCCGAGCGCCACCTGACCCTGCGCGCAACGATGGACTGGAGTTTCAACCTGCTCAACGTCTGTGAGCAAACCTGTCTGCGCCGTCTGGGCATTTTCCGCGGCAGCTTCACTCTCGCCTCGGCGGCGGCAGTGGTCATCGGCCAACAGATCGATCCCGGCGCAGTATTCAACGCAATCACGCAATTGGTGGCCAAATCCCTGCTTAGCGTCGAAGTGGGCGACGAAGATGTTTTCTACCGCTTGCTCGACACCACCCGCCACTATGCACTGGAAAAACTCGAACAGGCCGATGAGCTCAGTGCAACCCGCCGACGCCACGCCGAGCGTTGCCTGACCTTGATGCAGCAGGCACAAGCGGATTGGGACAACACCCCGACCGTGCTGTGGCTGGAGCGCTATGCCCGGGGTCTGGAGGATTTGCGTGCGGCGCTGGACTGGAGCCTCAATGGGCCGGGACCGGATGAGCTGGGCGTTCAACTGGCAGCCGCTTCGGCGCCGTTGTGGCAGGAGCTGTCGCTGCTGCGCGATTACAGCCGCTACGTGCGCCGCGCACTGAGCCTGCTTGAGGAAACGACCGCGCCCTGCCCTCGCCTGCAAATCGCCTTGAAACTGGCGCTCGGCAGTGCCAGCTATCACACTTGGGGCGGTACGCCACAAACCATCCAGGCCTTCATCGATGCCTGCCAATTGGCCGAAGAACAGGGCGATCTGGCTGGTCAGTTGCGTGCGATATCGGGGCACATGGCGGTCAATCTGAGTTGCGGGCATTACCGCATGGCGTTGGCCCAGAGTGAGCAATTCGACCGCATCGGCGTGCACGGCGAGCCACTGCTCTCGCTGAGCACACATCGCTTGCGCGTGCTGGCCCTGCATTATGCCGGCGACCAACCGCAGGCGCGCGCGCATGCCGAGCAAGTGCTGCAACGCATGGCCCACAGCGGCCATCTCAATCGTTTCACTCATGGTTTTGGCGTGCAATACGACCAGAGCGTAGCCTCGTTGACGGTGCTGGCACGGGTGCTGTGGCTGCAAGGTCTGCCCGAACAGGCATGGCGCGCCGCAAGGCAGGCGCTGGACATCGCCGTGCAGATCAACCACGGCACCTCGATCTGCTACACCCTGGCACTAGCCAGTTGCCTGATCGCTCACTACAACGGCGACCGCGAAAGCGCCCGCGCGCTGCTGCAGCTGCTGCTGGAGCAGTCGCAGAAGCATTCGGTGTTGCTGTTCAATAATTGGGGCCGGCATTACGCGCAGGTCATTGATCCTGACAATGCCGCGCCCGTGTCAGCGCAAAGCAGCGGGCTGATCCGGGAGGTGATGGTTACGCTGGATGAACGTTTCGTGGATGACGCATTGGTTGAGCGAGCGCGCAATGGCGATGCGGGTTGGAGTGCGGCAGAGATATTGCGCGCGCGCGCGGCGGCATTGTTGATGGGTTCAGAGAAGCCCCTTCGCGAGCAGGCTCGCGAATCGGCCCTCTCGGACACCGCTGAAACCCGAGAAGCCGAACAAACCCTGCAACAAGCCTTGACCATCGCCAGAAGCCAAGGCGCGCTGGCCTGGGAACTGCGCAGCGCCACGGACCTCGCAGAGTTATGGCACCGCCAGTCGCGCTACCGCGATGCCCTGGATCTGCTTAACCCGATCTACCAGCGCTTCACCGAAGGCTACGCCACTCCGGACTTGTGCAAAGTACGCCGGCTACTCGACCGCCTGCGCGACCAGTGCCCGGCCTGACGCATTGCGCGTTCGGCTGAGATAGCGCGCATGGCGATGGTCCAGTTCGAGCTTGTCGTCGCTGCGCTCGAATTGATCACGAGCATAGCGACGCACGGTGTTGAGCATCCAATAGCGGACCGTTGCATGGATCGGTTGCTGGATCAGCAACGATTTGCGTGCCAACCCTTCGATTATCGCGCTCAGCCTGGAACCGGCCAGATCCACGCTGCTGATCACGCTCAGTGCGGCCTCCAGAGTAAAGCCCGTGCTGAACACCGACAGACGCAGCAGCACTTGCTGCTCCATTTCTGTCAGGCATTGATAGCTCCAATCGATAGCAGCAGCCATCGACTGATGGCGCGGTTCCGCGGTGCGCCGGCCTTGGCCAAGCAACTGCAGACCGTTTTCAACCTGGGCCTGTAAGCCGATCAAGCCCAACGCATCGATCTGCGCCGCCGCAAGTTCGATCGCCAGCGGCAGACCGTCCAGTTGACGGCAGATCTCGCGCACGCCTGGCAAATCCTGTACACGCAGACTGAAGCCATGCTGCCGCGCCCGCGCGCGATTGACGAACAACTGCACCGCCGGATAGCCCATGGCTTCTTCGACGGTGTTCAATGCCGAGCGCTTGGGAATCGCCAACAGCGGGACGTAATGCACGGTCTCCTGAGCGACGTGCAAGGCTTCGCGGGCGCTGACCAGAATCGACAGGCGGGGCGCAGCATGCAACAGGGTTTCTACCAGAGCCGCGCAGCTGTCGCGCTGGTGGTCGCAGTTATCCAGTATCAACAAGGCGTGCCGGCCGGTCAGGGTGAAAAAGTCCGTGTTCAGGGTGCGCAACAGGTGCTCGAGCAATGGAATGTCATCTTCGACGCCGGCAAGGTCGACCCACCAGGCGCCATCGCGAAAGTACTGCAGCAGCAATTCCGCCACGCGCAATGCCACAGTGGTTTTGCCGACTCCCGGCGCACCGGTAATTGTCATCAATCGGCACACCGGCATTTGTCGAACCAGACTACCGACCAAGGCATCGCGCCCGCTGACTGGCGTCAGTCGTGCCGGAAGATTATGCACAGGCGTGAGCGCGGCGACGGGCGTGGGCAGCGCATCACTTGTGTGCCGCTGCACCGGGGCGACAAAACTGTAGCCGCATTGCGCCACGTGAACGATGTAACGCTGCCCGTTGGTGCCGTCGCGCAGTGCGCGCCGCAACGCCGCGATGTGCACCCGAAGATTGATCTCTTCGACGATCGAAGTCGGCCACACTTGAGCAATCAATTGCTCTTTGCTCACCACCTCGCCCGCGTTATCGAGCAGCACCTGCAGAATGTCCATGGCGCGCCCGCCCATGCGCAGCGGCTGCTCTCCTTCAAGGACCAGACGCTGGCGCACATGAAAGGCGTAGGGGCCAAAACGCAGCACCGAACCCTGGTTTGTGTCGTTGTGATTATTCATGCCAGACATCTTGGCACCCTTGCGTGACGATACAACCGCCACAGCCGACACAGTACGGACATCCGGCTGCGCCAGACGGACAGAACCGCTCTAGCTGAACTGTTCCCGGTATTGTAACGGTGTAAGACCGAGCTTTTCGGCGAACAGCGAGCGCATGTGCCGGACACTGCCGAAGCCACTTTTATAGGCAATGGTTTTGAGGGGCAGATCGCTGGTCTCCAACAGGTTTCGCGCGCAGTCAATGCGGGCGTTCTGCAGGAACTCCATCGGCGTCATGTTGACGTCACGAGTAAACAGACGCGCGAAGTGGCGTGCGCTCATGTTCGCCAAACCGGCCATGCGCTCGACGGTGAAAGCTTCTTCCAGGTGTTCAAGCACGTAATTCTGCGCGCGGGTGATGGGCGTCTCTTGCGGAGAGACTGCCGCCATCAAAGGGCTGAACTGCGCTTGTCCGCCTTGGCGCTTCATGACCACCAACAAGACCTTGGCCACGTCCTGGGCGATTTTCTTGCCGTGATCCCGGGCAACCACCGCCAGTGCCAGGTCGATGCCGGCGGTAACGCCTCCCGAAGTGATGAGATTACGATCCTCGACGTAGATCTGATCGGTGGTCACCGTGGTTTTCGGAAAGGCCTTGATCAGCCGCTCGGTGTAATTCCAGTGCGTGGTGACGCGATAACCGTCCAGCAGACAGGCATGACCGAGGATGAATGCGCCAGTGCAAATCGAACCATAGCGTTCGGCGCGCGGCACGGCGTTTTTCAACCAGGTGAACAGCTCCGGAAATCTCTGGTTGTAAGCGCCGGGTCCGCCGGGCACCAATAACAGGTCATAGCGCTCGGCGGCATGGTCGATGTGCAAATCAGCCTGAACCTGCACGCCATTGGACGCCCTCAGCAACCCGCGCTCTGTGCCTAACGTCGTCAGCTGATAATGCAAATCCGGTTTCAGATAACGGTTGGCGACTGAAAACACTTCCAGCGGCCCGGCCATGTCGAGCATCAGAAAGTCAGGAAACAGCACCATTGCCACGGTTTTCATGGGAGGCATCACACATTTCAGGGGTAAATACGCACGCTGCAACCCGGGCATTATGGCCAACTCAGGCGTAATCAGCGCACACGAATGGGTGAACCATAACGCAAAACTGTCAACCTGAGCCGGACAGTCTTTCAATTTCCATCTACTTATTGCCTTGTCCGGTAACCAGTAACCTTCTCCTCACTCGGACGAATTCACGTCCCGCCAGGAGATTTCATCATGCTGACTCTTCGCAAAGCCTCCGATCGCGGCCTCGCCAATCACGGCTGGTTGAAGTCGTTTCACACCTTCTCTTTCGCCAGTTACCGCAACCCGCGTGAACAAGGGTTTTCCGACCTGCTGGTGATCAACGATGACCGGGTCGCCGCCGGCAAAGGTTTTGGCCAGCATCCGCACCGCGACATGGAAATCTTTTCCTATGTGCTCGAAGGCGCGCTGGAACACAAGGACACCCTCGGTACTGGCTCGGTGATCCGCCCCGGCGATGTGCAATTGATGAGTGCTGGCAGTGGCGTGGCGCACAGTGAGTTCAACCACTCAGCCGCCAAGCCCGTACACTTTTTGCAAATATGGATCGTGCCGGATGTCAGTGGCGCCAAACCGCGCTATCAGCAGGAGCACTTCAGCGCGGAGAAAAAACGCGGTCGCCTGCAACTGATCATCTCGCCGGACGGTAACAACGGCTCTCTGAAGGTCCGCCAGGATGCGCGGGTCTATGCCGGGTTATTCGACGGCAAGGAAAGTGCCACGCTGAAATTGCCGGCCAATCGTTACGCCTACGTGCACGTTGCGCGTGGCAGCGTCGAACTCAACGGCCAGTCCCTGCAGGAAGGCGACGGTGTGCGGGTTCGTGAAGAACAGCTGCTTACGTTGAGCAACGGTGTCGATGCCGAAGTGCTGGTGTTCGACCTGCGCCCACAGGAGTTGCCTGAAATGCCATGATTTGGCGCGATGCAGAACGGCCTTCCAATGAAGGCCGTTTTTCATTGCGGCGGCACCGTTGTGGGTCGTGCGACTGGTTGGGGGACGGACACCTCCTTGCCAATCTGAATCGCCGCCAGCGTGGTTTGTATTGTGGTCAACACCGCCGCCTGATTGGCGAAATGCGCGCCTACCAGCAACGAAGCCACGCCGAGGAAATGCACGGTGGTGGCAGCCCAATAGTTGGCCTTTACCGTTGATGCCTGCCTGATCGCTTCCCGCGATTCGTCGGCAATTTTCTGCACGCCCATCCACATCAGGTCATAACGCTTGTCCCGTTCCTGTAGGGCCCTGTCCCGTTCAAGATAGACCTTGTTCTGCTCTGCCTGAGCAGCGAGGAACCCGCGAATGTCGGCGCGCATTTCTGCCACGCGGCCGTCCATTCTCGTCTCGATGGTTTCTATCCTGGCATCGAATTCTTCGCGGCTTAAGGTGCTCATGATTTGCCTATCCCGACCGGCGTCCGATCTGTCCGTGACTGCATATTGATTCACTTCCCTGATTTTCAATTCGACACCTTTGTGTGGCTACCGAGGCCTTCCCTGGCGCTTCGTTTCGATGCAGGCCTGAGGTCTGCATCGAACTGCAGTCACAATAAAATTCATCACTGGCGACGACAAGCCGGCCCATTCTGCCTCGGACGTAGGCTGTTTCGTCAGACGTTGTAGCCTCGGCTAAACCCTGAATCCATCATTGGTTTTCCAGCGCAAAAGCCTCAACGATTTGCTCGATGACCGCACGTACTCGCGCGGTGTGACGCAGGTCGGCGTGGGTGACCAGCCACACTTCATACGGCAACGGCCGGGTCCGCTCCGGCCAGAGTCTGACCAGGCCGTCGCGCTCGCCCATGTACACCGGGATCTCCCCTACGCCGAGGCCGGCAGCAAGGGAGCGACGCACCAAAAGGCTGGAACTGAGCGTGGCAACAATGCGCCCTCGGCCTAACGGCTCGGAGACCAGCGTGAGGTCTTTTTTGCTCTGCAAATACGGCTGATAGACCACCAGATCGTGGCCTTCGAAAGCACTGCCCGGCTGCGGTTCGCCGTTGCGATCAACATAGGCCTGCGCAGCGAAAAGTCCTACAGGCCAACGGGCGATTCGCCGGGCGATGAGATCGGGGTTATCCGGCCGGGTATTGCGCACCGCGATATCCGCCTCGCGCTTGGCCAGACTGAGAATCTGCGTCGACGCATCCAGCTGGATCTGCACATCCGGATGCTGATCATGCAGGCGTGCCATCGCCGGGATGATGAAGTCGATGGCCAGCGAGTCAGTGGTGCTGATCCGTACATTACCGGTCAGCCGGTCATCCAGCCCGTGGATGTGCCGCTCCAGTTCCAGCGCCGAATGCTCCATTTTTTCCACGCTTTTGAGTGCAGCTTCACCTACGGCCGTCAACGCATAGCCGTCAGACGTGCGCAGGAACAGCGTCGCGCTCAAAGACTTTTCCAGCGCGGTGATGCGCCGTCCTACAGTGGCTTGGTCAACGCCCAGAACACGCGCCGCACCGCGCAAAGTCGACTCCCTGCAGACCGCCAGAAATACTCGCGCATCATCCCAATTCATACCGGCTCTCCCAGAAGCATTTTTGCATCACTCTGCCGCTTAATCGCTGCGTATACGCAGCAACGATAGCCGATAAGCTGAGCGCCATACACCTCTGATGAGATCGCTATCATGCGTACTGCTAACTCTTCCGGCATCTGGCTGCCGATCTTCGCCGGACTTTGCGCCAGTCTGGTCAGCATTGGCCTGGCGCGTTTCGCTTACACGCCATTGATCCCTTCGCTGATTCAGGCGCAGTGGTTTTCGGCCAACGATGTCGTCTACCTCGGCGCGGCCAATTTGGTCGGCTATTTGATCGGCGCCCTGCTCGGGCGGCCCATGGCTCATCGTTTGGGTAATCGCAATGCCTTGCGCTTGATGATGCTGGCGGTCACGGGAGCATTTTTTGCCTGTGCTTATCCGCTGTCGGTGAGCTGGTTCTTCGGCTGGCGTTTGCTGTCCGGCATTGCCGGTGGCGCAATCATGGTGCTGGTGGCGGCAACCGTGCTGCCCCACGTTCCGGCGGCGCGCAGAGGTTTGGCCAGTGGCGCGATCTTCCTTGGCATCGGCCTCGGGATTGCCGGCTCGGGAACCCTCGTGCCGCCGCTGCTGAGCCTCGGCTTGCAGGCCACCTGGCTGGGACTGGGCGCGCTGGCGCTGTTGCTGACCGCGTTGAGCTGGTTCGGCTGGCCTGCGGATACCGCGCATCCTGTGGCTGCACACACAACGTCGGCTGATGAGCCGACCCCGCCGGGCGTTTACCTGTTGTTCGCTCAATACGCGTTCATGGCCGCCGGCCTCGTGCCCGCCATGGTGTTTCTGGTGGATTACGTGGCTCGCGGACTGGGCGCGGGGGCACATACCGGCGCAATGGTCTGGGTCATGTATGGGCTGGGGGCGATTGTCGGGCCAGTGACTTACGGTTTTCTGGCCGACCAGCTTGGCGCACGCACTGGCATTCGCGTGGTGCTGGTAGTGCAAGCCATTGCCCTCGGTTTGCTGGCCGTCTGCCATTCGTTTCTGGCACTGGCTTTACTGGCGGTGATTCTCGGCTCGTTCCCGCCAGGCATTGTGCCGCTGGCCTTGGCCCGGGTGCATGAACTGGTGCCATCCCATCACCGCCAACAGATCGCCTGGAGCCGCGCCACCGTGTCGTTCGCCACCTTTCAGGCGCTGGCCGGGTTTGCCTACTCCGCACTGTTCAACGCTTCGGGTGGGCAGCACACGCTGCTGTTTGTGATCGCAGCAGGCGCAATAGTAGTGGCTCTGCTGCTGGAGCAAGCCATGCGCTGGCTGCCCGCTGCGACTGAAACCCGTTGCGCGGCGAACTGAAGGGAATCATTGCCCACTGCCGGCGCTCCCATCTACACGACCTTTTTCACAGGAATCGACATGTCACTGCCCAATGAAATGACCCGTATCGAAATCACTGAACCAGGCGGCCCTGACGTCTTGCAAGCCAGGCGCGTGCCTGTGCCAACCGTTGCCGAAGGCCAGGTGCTGATCCGCGTTCACGCCGCCGGTATCAATCGCCCGGACGCCCTGCAGCGTGCCGGCAAGTATCCGATGAAACCCGGCATGGACCCGATTCCCGGCCTGGAAGTGGCTGGCGAAGTGGTTGCACTGGGGGCCGGAGTAACGCGGTTCGCAGTCGGCGAACGCGTCTGCGCGCTGACCAATGGCGGCGGCTACGCCGAATATTGCGCGGTTCCAGCGGGGCAAACGCTTCCCGTGCCGGACGGAATCGATTGGGTCCAGGCCGCCGCGATTCCGGAAACCTTTTTCACCGTATGGGCCAACCTGTTCGGCCTCGGCGGTGCCAAGGCCGGCCAGCGCGTGCTGATTCACGGCGGAACCAGCGGCATCGGCACCACCGCGCTGATGCTCTGTCGTGAATTCGGCATCGAGGCGTTCGCTACCGCTGGCAGCGCTGAAAAATGCGCGGCAATCAGTCATCTGGGCGGACAACCGATCAACTATCGGGAAGAAGATTTCGCCAAGGTCATTGCCGAGAAGACGGCAGATCAGGGCGTGAACGTGATTCTCGACATCATGGGTGGCTCCTATATGAACGGCAACATCAGCGCACTGGCCATGGACGGGCGTCTGGTAATGCTCGGCTTCCTCGGCGGCGCCCGCGCCAATGACGTTGATTTGTTGGCGATCCTCGGCAAACGCGCGGTGGTCACCGGATCGCTGCTGCGCGCGCGTACCGCTGCGGAGAAAGCCGCGATCGCCGATCAATTGCGCGACCAGGTGTGGCCTGCCCTCGCCGCCGGGCGCTGCCTGCCGATCATCGACAAGGTTTACCCGCTCGCTGAAGCGGCCAAGGCCCATGCCCGCATGGAGGGCGGCGACCATATCGGCAAGATCGTGCTGCAGGTGGCGTGAGCGATTGCAGCATCTTGTAATCGTTGCGCATGCACGGTGGTCGAAAAATAGTCACGCGCAGACCGAGGCATCTGGTAAAAAGCGTTCTTTGTCTGCGCCGTGGTGAAACGATTAATGTCCCTGTCCTTCCTGACTCGTCTGCGACGCCGCCGCTTGGTGTTTGCCTTGATGGCTGCGCTGATCGTTGGCGTGCCGACGAGTTGTGCCGTGCTGGAACACACTGAGCGCAAACTGCTGTTCCGCATCGAACCCGGCACCGCGGGCTGGTATCGCGGTCTGCCCGGCAGCGTTCAGGAACTCGATCTGCAACCGAAAAGCTTCAAGGCCGGGCAGAACATCCATGCCTGGTGGTGGCCGGCGGAACGTGCCAATGCCCCGGCAATCCTTTATTTGCATGGCGTGCGCTGGAACCTGACCGGGCAATTGTTTCGCATCGAACAGCTGCGCGCGGCGGGTTATTCGGTGTTGGCTATCGACTATCGCGGGTTCGGCCAGAGCAAGGGCGATTTACCATCCGAAAGTAGTGTTTATGAAGATGCCCGCGTAGCTTGGGAGCGCTTCCAGCTGCTGCAACCCGATCCGAACAAGCGCCTGATCTACGGCCATTCCCTCGGTGGCGCAGTGGCGATCGATCTGGCCGCTGAGCTTGGGAAGAATGCCGCGCGCAACCACACGCCTCTGCCGGTGCGCGGGCTGGTCATTGAATCGACCTTCACCTCGCTGGCGGATGTGGCCGCCGCCGTGGCGAAGACCTCGCTACCGGTGCGCTGGTTGCTGTCGCAGAAATTCGACTCCATCGACAAGATTGCCGATATTCACATGCCGCTGCTGGTGGTGCATGGCATGGCTGATGCCTTTGTGCCGCCGCGCTTCAGCGAACAATTGTTCAATGCCGCTGAGCAGCCCAAACGCCTGCTCCTGGTGCCCGGGGCGACGCACAACAACAGCATGGCCCTGGGTGGCCAGGGTTATCGCAAGGCTCTGGATGCGTTGATGCAGACCAAACCGTTGCCGCGGATTGCGGGGCCGGCGCTGGGCAAGGGTTCTCGCGACTCCTGAATCATGTAAACAGCTTCGGTGAAAAAGCATCAGCGCCGGGCCAATTCGTGGCGCACGCATTGTTCATAATAGGTCTGCTTGACCGCTGCCGGTTTGAGCTTAGAACTGCTGTTATAGGTCTGCTCGGTAATCCCCATTGCAGTCATGCGCATCCAGGGCTGCTGAAACCGGCGAACCTGCAATTGCTTGCGAGCGCCGTACAGCGAAACGCCGGACAGCTTGGATTGCTGCGCACCGGCAGCAATCTCCGAGCCCCACGTGCAGGCAAAGCGATGGCCCTTGCTCAACTCTCTCGCCTGCACTCCCGAAGCGATCAAAGCCAGGGAAAGCGTCGCAACGGTGATGACAATCGTCCGCATATAGCCAACCTAACCTTTTGAAAAAAGGCGATTTTGCCGGGGCGAATTACCTCTGGGGGCCAGCAATTTGCCTGCTGTCGAGAGATTTGTTATCAGGGAGAGTACAAAACAGGCTTCGCCGCTCGTCCACTACCGCGCACCTTTGGCAGGCGGGCCTATCCAAAGCAGTACATCCCCAAGTAGAAGGCCCACGAGATGAACAAGAAAATTCTCGCCCTGTCGTTCTTCAGCCTGTGCTTGATCGGCCCGCTCCATGGCTGGGCAGCCGAAACGACAGCGGGTGCCGCCACCCCTGCCACCGCCCTGCCCGGCGTCAATCACGCAGAAAGCTCTCGCGATCATGATGAGAAGGCAAACAAGAAAGGCGAAGAGTCGTCAGGCGCCAACGCGGGCTCAGAGCCGCATGAGACGGAAAAGGATGCGGCGACGTCGAGCGACTCCGAAGATCTTGAGAAAAAACCCGCTCAGTAGAGTCTTCGATAAACGAAAAGGCCAATGTCATCGACACTGGCCTTTTTATTTCAGTTCTGAGAGAACTGCTTCGTCATTGCTTGGTGCATTGAGCACCCAGCCCCATGCCCATGGAACCCAGAGCAACCATCGGGCCGCTTGGCAGCTCGCACGTGTATTCACCACCTTCGGTTTGAGCGGTGTAGAAGGTTGTATTGAAGTCGCTGCGAATGTTGGAAACCTTGATAACGGGTTTGCCGATGGTGGTCTGTGCTCGATTCTTGAGATCGCTCTCTCCCGGCTTGACGGTCTGGCATCCAGTGACCGCGAGCGCCAATGTTGCGAATAAAGCGAGAACCGGGATAGTCCTTGATGAGTTCATTGCAGATCGACCTTTTTGATTTTCATACCGGAGAAATTCTGGCAATAAGCTGCCAAGCGAAACGACTTTAAAGTCGAGCCGGAACTGGGGCAATTAGGTCGGATGTGCTAATGGCTGAAGGCTAGCGGCGCTCTCGGTCAACGTTTGCAAATGCCTTCAGGATTGCAGGACGCTGCTAATCGGTTGGTAAAATCTCCAGGCGCAAGCGATCACTGCCCTCCTCCTGGCAATCGATACGCACCGGCAAAAACAGCTGGATGACTTCAATGTTGCTGCGCAGATGATCCGTCATACGCGGCGTGGTGAACGATCCGCCGCCGGCCAGCGCCATTGGCAACAACAACTGATCGGCGAGATGTTCAGCGACTGCGGCATCACCGCGCAACCAATCGGCTGCCTGATTGATCGCGGCATCGGCTACCTTCTCGGCACGCAACGACACCCGGCCAAACGCGCTGAACACTTCAGTCACGTACTCAAAAGCATATTCCAACAACAACACATTTCCCGGACCGCGTGCCGGATCAATTGTCACGTGTTGCAGCGCATCCGATGGCCAGTTCAAACGCTTGGCCACATGACTGAGTTCGCGCTGAGCAACGGTAGGCGCAAGTCCGGCAGTCAGCGCCAAAGCCTGTCGTGAAATCGCCTCGCCGCGCTCACACAGATCCAGTCGCATCAGGCTCGAAGGCTGCACTCGAACTGCAATCTCACCACCGCCGGCCGGGACAAAACCATGACGCAGCAAGTCCAGCTCGACATCGCCGCCCATGCGCCGCAGCAGCGGTAGCCAGCTGCGCGAGAGGAAATCAGTCGGGGGCGCCAGCGGATTGTGCGTACCACCGGAGATCGTCACTCGACTGGCCTGCGGTGCCCGCATCAGGGCTGGCAGCAACGTCTGCAGAACCAGCGTGCAACTGCCCGCCGTGCCGATGGCGAACTTGAAATCGCCTGCGCGGATTACGCCCGGTTCGAAGCTCAAGGCCTGCGAATCCAAATGCGCCCCGCAGATCCGTGCACCACAAACCTCCGCAGCCGCCATTACGGCTGTCAGATGCTGCCGCAACAGTCCCGGACGGCTGCGTCTGGCGCGTATCTGTCCAATGCGAAACGCCCGGCCCGTCACCATCGACAGGCTCAGTGCACTGCGCAACACTTGGCCGCCGCCGATCGCGCCGTCCAGTTCAATTACATCCTGTGTCATTGCACTTCCTTACGCGTACAGCACGCCAGTGTCCCTGAGGTACCGATCCAGCCGCCGCGAGTCTTCCTGAGTTCTGAGTAATGTTGGTACTTCGCGGCTCGGTTCACCCGCGATAAACAGTGCAGTGCCGCACGATGCCATCGGTAAGCGCTCTCACCAGCCCTGCAGTCCCTTATCCTTTGACGCACACCACTTGACGCAGGGTGTGCAGCACTTCCACCAGTTCGCGCTGGGCGTGCATGACTTTGTCGATGTCCTTGTAGGCCATCGGAATCTCGTCGATGACCGCTTCGTCCTTGCGGCACTCCACGTGGGCGGTGGCGCGAATCTGGTCGGCGACGGTGAACGTGCTCTTGGCCTTGGTGCGACTCATGGTGCGTCCGGCGCCGTGGCTGCAGGAACTGAACGATTCTTCATTGCCGAGACCGCGCACAATGAAGCTCTTCGCGCCCATCGAGCCCGGAATAATCCCCAGTTCACCTTTCTTCGCCGACACCGCGCCCTTGCGCGTGATCAGTACGTCATGACCAAAATGCCGCTCCTTCTGCACGTAGTTGTGATGGCAGTTGACCGCCTCCAGCGCTACTTCAAACGGCTTGCGGATAATCTGCCGCGTGGCCTGGATCACCGCGCACATCATCAGTTCGCGGTTCTGTCTGGCGAAATCCTGCGCCCAGCCCACCGCCTCCACATAGTCATCAAAATGTCGGCTGCCTTCTTCGAAATAGGCCAGGTCACGGTCCGGCAGGTTGGCGATGTGCTGACGCATATCTGCCTGGGCCATCTGGATGAACAGGTTGCCGATGGCGTTGCCGACACCACGCGAACCACTGTGCAACATGAACCACACCCGGTTGGCTTCATCCAGGCACACTTCGATGAAGTGGTTGCTGCTACCGAGAGTTCCCAAGTGCCCACGGTTGTTGGTGTGGGCCAGTTTCGGATACTTGTCGGTGATCAATTTGAAGCGCGGCTGCAAGCCCGCCCAAGCCTGATCGGCTTGCTGCGGAATCTCGTCCCAAGCGCCTTTGTCTCGCCGCGAACGACTCAAACTGCGGCCATGGGGAACCGCCTGTTCAATGGCACTGCGCAACCCGTGCAGGTTGTCAGGCAAATCGGCTGCGGTCAGCGACGTGCGCGCAGCGATCATGCCGCAACCGATGTCGACGCCCACGGCAGCCGGAATGATCGCGCCAACCGTTGGAATTACGCTGCCGATGGTTGATCCCTTGCCTAAGTGCACGTCCGGCATCACCGCCAGATGCTTGAAGATGAAGGGCATTTTCGCGGTGTTCATCAATTGCGCGCGGGCTTCGTTTTCAACCGGGACGCCTTCGGTCCACAGTTTGATTGGTTTGCCGTTGGCGACTTCTAGAAGCTGGTAGCTCTGATCTTTCATGTTTCGTTGTCCTGTTCGTTTCCATCAGCAGTGCAGCCGCTGTGCCAGCTCATGACTGTCTCTCTACATTTTTCCTAAGTATCTGTTTTTGAACCGTTTATCTGAATTGTAACTGGCGACTTAAAACCCATCAGAGACAAACACACCCTGGAAAATTATCATTGGATATCGTCATTTATCTTATGAGATAAGCATGTCCAGCAAACGCACGGTGGCCATTGGATTTATCGGAACTACCCTCGATCGCGTCAGCAAAGCTGGCAACCGCTGGACCCACTGGCGCCCCACAGTAGGCCTGTGCCAGCAAACAGATCTGCCGGTTCATCGACTTGAACTGATCCACGGCCCCGATGCCCGCGACGTGAGCCTCGCGGAGCGCATTACTGTTGATATTCAGCAGACATCTCCAGGCACCGAAGTGCGCCTGCATCCGATGTCGCTGCGCGATCCCTGGGATTTCGAGGAGGTCTACGGCGCCCTGCACGATTTCACCACTGCTTACAGCTTCGACACTGAGACCGAGGATTACCTCGTACACATCACCACCGGCACCCACGTCGCGCAGATCTGCTGGTTCCTGCTCACCGAAGCGCGCTATCTGCCGGCCCGACTGATCCAGACCTCCCCCGCCAAGCGCGACAGCGATAACGAGCCCGCCTGCGGCACCCATGCACTGATCGATCTTGACCTGTCGCGCTATGATCGCATCGCCTCACGCTTCGCCAGCAAGCGCCTCGAAGGCCTGGAGTTTCTAAAGTCCGGCATCGCCACGCGCAACGCTGCATTTAACCGCTCCATTGAGCAGATCGAGCGCGTAGCGGTGCGCTCCAGAGCACCAATGTTGCTGATTGGCCCGACCGGCGCCGGCAAATCCTTCCTGGCCCGACGCATCTACGAACTCAAACGCAATCGCCATCAGATGCAAGGACGCTTTGTCGAAGTCAATTGCGCCACCCTGCGGGGCGACGGCGCAATGTCTGCCTTGTTTGGTCACGTCAAAGGTGCCTTCACCGGCGCACAGAACGCTCGCGAAGGCCTGCTGCGCGCTGCCAATGGTGGAATGTTGTTTCTCGACGAGATCGGCGAGCTTGGCGCAGACGAACAAGCAATGCTGTTGAAGGCCATCGAAGAGAAACGCTTCTTCCCGCTGGGTTCGGACAAGGAAGTGGAGAGTGATTTCCTGATCATCGCCGGCACCCACCGCGACTTGCGCAGCCGAGTCGCCGAGGGACTGTTTCGCGAAGACCTGTACGCTCGGATCAACCTGTGGACGTTCGACCTGCCCGGCCTCGCCGGCCGCCGCGAAGATATCGAGCCGAACATCGACTTCGAACTGGAACGCCACGCTCGCGAACATGGGCAACGGGTGCGCTTCAATCTCGAAGCGCGCCGACGCTACCTGGACTTCGCCAGCTCACGCGAAGCAGCCTGGCTGGGCAACTTTCGCGAACTGTCCGCATCGATCACGCGGATGGCGACTTTGGCCGACAGCGGGCGCATCGATGAAGAGCAGGTGGACGATGAGATTGATCGATTGCGGTATGCGTGGGGCTTGGCGCAACCCACTGCGGTGTCAGACGAGTTGCCGGGAGATGGCGAGAAGATGGACTTGTTCGACCGTTTGCAACTGAAGGCAGTTCTTGAGGTGTGCCGACAGGCAAATAGTCTGTCGGATGCCGGTCGACAGCTGTTCGGTGTTTCCCGGCAGACCAAAGCGCAGCCCAATGATGCTGATCGGCTGAGGAAGTATTTGGGGCGCTTCGGGCTTGAGTGGGCTGAGATCGCAGGCACGAAGTGAAGTACAGCGCTCCTGATCACACAGGCTCAATGATCACCGTAGAAAAAATGAATTAGCCGGCTGATCTCTCGGTCAAGAATTATGAACGTAGTAAATCTGACGAGGTGACAGCAATGACTATCCAGGCAGAGACACTCGTACAACTGACCGAAGCGCTTCAAGAGCGCGGCATGAAGATGGTCTCAGACGTCCATTTCACCCGCGCACCTTACCGATACAATCACCGCTGGATTTGCATCGTAGAGTGAACATGCTTGTTGCCGGCGCCTGGATCGAAGCATCCAGCCGCCGGCGCCGCTCGCCTTCGCCCCTGAAGCCTAGATGACCATATCCCTATCCATCCCGGCTACGTTGGTAGCATGTTCGATGGCAATAAAAACCCGGCGCGATGGCCGGGTCGATATCGATTGATGGCGGCTATTTCGCGCCGCCGTTATTTCGGCCTGTCTGGGCATCTTGATCAGAGCCAGGATTTCCGGGTGGCGGATTCCAGTCCTCTGGTCGTTCGTCGGTACCCTGCTTTGGCTCAGAGTCAGCTTGCTCCAGACCGGAGTCATGACCCTCGCCAGAGTCAGGTGTTTGCTCGCCTGGTCCCGGATATGGCGCTTCCGGGCCGTTGTTGTCGTCGATCATCATTCTCTCCCGTCAGTGGCGCAGGGGCTGCGCTTATTGTTGAGAGAAGGCGCGCGGATTCAGAGTGCGATCTGCTCGACGAGCGGACATGAAAAAGCCCCGTGCAACGACGAGGCCGAGTGTCCGATAAATCATTTATTCCGCTGCAGCCAACCTATCAACATGAAAGCCACGCCAGGTATCAATAGGCCCGGCGCGACGTGCGCTAAGGTTCCGCTGGCGAGAAGACCATTAAGGCCGAAAACAAAGCCGCAAATTGCAAGTGGCAGCCCAACAACAAACATTGGCTGTTTGAACGCCTTATCCATGACTCGACTCCATTCGCAAATCTCACGCACATGAAAAAGGCCAATGCTTTGAACATTGGCCTAAGTCATTGAAAAATATGGTCGGGACGGAGTGATTCGAACACTCGACCCCTAGCACCCCATGCTAGTGCGCTACCGGACTGCGCTACGCCCCGACTGATGTTGCATTTCGTTCTCCACCTCGAAGAACGCTCAAGAATATATCGCAAGCTTTTGAAAACTGGAAGTATTCAAACGCAGCTTTTTATTTCTTGAGCACCACAAGCACATCTTCCAGTTCGGCAATCATCTGCCGAATCATCTGTTTGTACTGGGTGGTGTCGTCTTTGGCTTCGTCGCCGGAGAGGCGCAGACGCGCGCCGCCGATGGTGAAACCCTGATCGTAAAGGAGCGCGCGGATCTGCCGGATCATCAGCACGTCCTGGCGCTGATAATACCGGCGGTTTCCGCGGCGTTTGACGGGGTTGAGCTGAGGAAACTCCTGCTCCCAATAGCGCAGCACGTGTGGCTTTACGGCACACAGCTCGCTGACTTCACCGATGGTGAAGTAGCGTTTGCCCGGGATGACGGGTAGTTCGTCGTTATGACTTGGTTCCAGCATAAGCCTCAACTCGGGCCTTCAACTTCTGCCCTGGACGAAAGGTGACCACACGGCGAGCCGTGATCGGGATTTCTTCCCCCGTTTTCGGGTTGCGGCCAGGCCGCTGGCGTTTGTCCCGAAGGTCGAAATTGCCGAAACCGGACAATTTGACCTGCTCGTTGTCTTCAAGAGCGTGCCTGATTTCCTCGAAAAACAGTTCAACCAATTCCTTGGCTTCCCGCTTGTTCAGGCCCAGCTCTTCATACAGACGTTCCGCCATCTCAGCTTTCGTCAAAGCCCCCATACGTCACTTCCTTAACGTGGCGTTCAACCTTTGTTCGAGCGAGGTGAGGATATTTTGCGTCGTCGAATTCACCTCATCGTCATTAAGAGTGCGCGATGGATGCTGCCAGGTCAAGCCGACTGCAAGGCTTTTTCTATCAGGATCAATACCTTTACCCTGATACACGTCAAACAGCCTGAGCTCTGTGAGCCATTCGCCTGCATTTTCACGGATTACGTCCAGCACAGCCGAGGCCGCGACGTCTTTGTGCGCGATCAGTGCAAGGTCACGACGCACTTCAGGAAAGCGCGACAACTCGTGGAATTTCGGCATTTTACCGAGCGCCACTTCCGCCAGAACCAGCTCGAAGACAAATACCGGACGATCCAGACCCAGTGTTTTCGACAGCTCAGGGTGAATAGCACCGATAAAGCCTACTTCACGACCGTCACGCTCGATGCGCGCAGTCTGACCCGGATGCAGCGCCGGGTGTTTGCCCGGAGCGAAGGTGAACGAGTCCAGGGCACCGGCGAAACCCAGTACCGCTTCAACATCGGCCTTCACATCGAAGAAGTCGACGGTGTCGCGACCCTGCGCCCAGCCTTCCGGCAAGCGGCTACCGCAGACAAGCCCGGATAGCATCGGCTCCTGCTTCAAGCCTTCAAGCTGACCGACGAAGCGCAGGCCGCTCTCGAACAGACGCACACGGTCCTGCTGGCGGTTGAGGTTGTGCTGCAGAGCCTTGACCAGACCTGGCCACAGCGACGAACGCATGGCAGCCATGTCGTTGGAGATCGGATTGGCCAGCAAAAGCGGCTCGACGCCTGGATTGAACAGCTCGAACTGCTTCGGATCGATGAAGCTGTAGGTGATCGCTTCCTGATAACCACGGGCGACCAGCAACCGGCGCAGCTCAGGCAGATCGCTACGCGCTTCAGCCTTGGCTTGTGGCGCAAGACGCGCTTGCGGGTAGCGAACCGGCAGACGATTGTAGCCGTACAGACGAGCCAGCTCTTCGATCAGGTCGACTTCGAGACTGATATCGAAGCGATGGCTTGGCACTTCGACGCGCCACTGCCCTTCTCCGTCAGCGGTAATGTTCAGGCCCAGGGCGCTGAGCAGACGCTCGACCTGTGCCGAATCCATTTCCATGCCGAGCATCTGAGTGATGCGCTGGGCACGCAGAGTAATCGGCGCGATCGACGGCAGATGCTGCTCGCTGACGGCCTCGATGATCGGGCCAGCTTCGCCGCCGGTGATTTCCAGCAGCAGGCCAGTGGCGCGTTCCATGGCCTCACGGGCCAGCTGCCAGTCAACCCCGCGCTCGTAACGATGCGACGCGTCGGTGTGCAGGCCGTAGGAACGTGCCTTGCCAGCCACTGCAATCTGATCGAAGAACGCAGATTCGAGGAACACATCACGCGTGGTTGCGGAAACGCCGCTGTGCTCGCCACCCATGACACCAGCGATCGCCAGCGCACGAGTGTGGTCGGCGATCACCAGCGTATCGCTACGCAGGCTGACTTCCTGCCCGTCGAGCAGCACCAGTTTCTCGCCCTCTTCCGCCATGCGCACACGAATGCCGCCATTGATTTCGGCGAGATCGAAGGCGTGTAGCGGCTGACCCAGTTCGAGCATCACGTAGTTGGTGATGTCGACCGCAGCGTCGATGCTGCGTACGTCAGCGCGACGCAGACGCTCAACCATCCACAGCGGGGTTGGCTTCGATAGGTCGACGTTACGGATGACCCGCCCCAAGTAACGTGGACAGGCGGCTGGCGCCAGCACCTCGACCGAACGCACTTCGTCGTGCACCGCTGCAATCGCAGCCACCGCAGGGCGGCTTACCGGCACGGCGTACAGCGCGCCGACTTCACGGGCCAGACCGGCCAGGGACAGGCAATCGCCGCGGTTCGGGGTCAGGTCGACCTCGATGCTGGCGTCTTCCAGATCCAGGTACACACGGAAGTCTTCGCCCACTGGCGCGTCGGCCGGCAGTTCCATCAGACCGTCGTTGCCTTCACCGACCTGCAACTCGGCTTGCGAGCACAGCATGCCGTTGGACTCGACGCCGCGCAGCTTGGCTTTCTTGATCTTGAAGTCGCCCGGCAGTTCTGCGCCGATCATGGCGAATGGAATCTTCAGGCCCGGGCGCACATTTGGCGCTCCGCACACGACCTGAAAGGTTTCCGCGCCATTGCTGACTTGGCACACGCGCAACTTGTCGGCGTCCGGGTGCTGTTCGGTGCTCAGCACCTCGCCCACCACGACACCACTGAATACACCGGCGGCCGGAGTAACACTATCGACCTCAAGACCGGCCATCGACAGACGGGCAACCAGCTCGTCGCGATCTACCTGCGGGCTAACCCAGCCACGCAGCCATTGTTCACTGAATTTCATCCTGCTCTCCTAAGAATTCGTTACGACTAGCGAAATTGCGCGAGGAACCGCAAGTCGTTGTCGAAGAACAGACGCAAGTCGTTCACGCCGTAACGGAGCATGGCCAGACGCTCGACGCCCATGCCGAAGGCAAAGCCGGAGAATTCTTCCGGGTCGATGCCGGACATGCGCAGCACGTACGGGTGAACCATGCCGCAGCCCATCACTTCCAGCCAGCCGGTCTGCTTGCAGACGCGGCAGCCTTTACCGCTGCACATCACGCATTCCATATCGACTTCGGCGGATGGCTCGGTGAACGGGAAGTACGAAGGACGGAAACGTACGGCCAGTTCTTTCTCGAAGAACACCCGCAGGAATTCTTCGATGGTGCCTTTGAGATCGGCGAAATTGATGTCGCGATCAACCAGCAGGCCTTCGACCTGGTGGAACATCGGCGAATGGGTGATATCGGAGTCGCTGCGATATACGCGGCCAGGGCAGACGATGCGGATCGGCGGCTGCTTCGATTCCATGGTGCGGACCTGTACCGGCGAGGTATGGGTGCGCAGCAACATGTTGGCATTGAAATAGAAGGTGTCATGCATCGACCGGGCCGGGTGATGGCCTGGGATGTTGAGCGCTTCGAAGTTGTGATAGTCGTCTTCGACCTCTGGGCCTTCGGCAATGCCGTAGCCGATGCGGGTGAAGAACTGCTCGACACGCTCCAGAGTCCGGGTGACCGGATGCAGACCACCAGAGGTCTGGCCACGGCCCGGCAATGTCACGTCGATGGATTCGGCGGACAGTTTGGCAGCCAGTTCGGCTTCTTCAAACAGGGCCATGCGCGCATTGAGAACGCCTGTAACACGTTCCTTGGCAACGTTGATCAGCGCACCGACTTGCGGACGCTCTTCGGCCGGCAGATTCCCCAGGGTCTTCATCACCTGAGTCAATTCGCCCTTCTTACCAAGGTATTGAACCCGGATTTGCTCCAGGGCATTGATATCTTCAGCGCTTTGCACAGCCTCTAGTGCTTGAGAGACCAGCGCATCCAGGTTTTCCATGTACAGACTCCAGATACAAAATAGGGGAAGAGCTTGAAGGCTCTTCCCCTATTTATGACGTTTAACACCTGGCCCCACAGAGGTGAGGCCGGGTGACTGTCGGGGGTACTTAAGCCAAGGTGGCTTTAGCTTTCTCGACAATCGCAGCAAACGCCGCTTTTTCGTTCACTGCCAGATCAGCCAGAACCTTGCGGTCGATCTCGATGGACGCTTTTTTCAGGCCAGCGATGAAACGGCTGTAGGACAGACCGTTAACACGAGCACCAGCGTTGATACGAGCGATCCACAGAGCGCGGAACTGACGTTTTTTCTGACGACGGTCACGGTAGGCGTATTGGCCTGCCTTGATTACCGCTTGCTTGGCAACACGGAATACGCGGGAGCGTGCGCCGTAGTAGCCTTTAGCAAGTTTCAGAATTTTTTTGTGACGCTTACGGGCAATGACGCCACGCTTTACACGAGCCATGAGTTACTTCCTCTATTCTTGACTAAATTAACGAAGGCGCAGCATGCGCTCGACTTTTGCCACGTCAGACGGATGCAGCAAGCTGCTACCGCGCAGTTGACGCTTACGCTTGGTCGACATTTTAGTCAGGATGTGGCTCTTGAAAGCGTGCTTGTGCTTGATGCCGTTAGCAGTTTTCAGAAACCGCTTGGCAGCACCACTTTTGGTTTTCATTTTTGGCATGTTCGGATACTCCGCATTCAGTTGATAAACATAATCAGAAGGCCTGCCGTGCCCTGTTGATTACTTCTTCTTTTTCGGGGCGATGACCATGATCAGCTGGCGTCCTTCCATCTTAGGATGCTGTTCGACCGAACCGTACTCGAGCAGGTCTTGTTCAACCCGCTTGAGGAGTTCCATCCCCAGCTCCTGGTGGGCCATCTCACGGCCGCGGAATCGCAAGGATACCTTGGCCCTGTCCCCGTCACTCAGGAAACGTACCAGGTTGCGCAGTTTTACCTGGTAATCCCCTTCCTCCGTCCCTGGACGAAACTTGATTTCTTTAACCTGAATCTGCTTCTGGTTTTTCTTCGCCGCGGCAATCTGCTTCTTCTTCTCGAAGATCGACTTGCCGTAGTCCATCACCCGGCAAACAGGCGGGACTGCGTCGGCGGAAATTTCCACCAGATCAAGCTTTGCTTCTTCAGCGATACGAAGCGCTTCATCAATCGAGACGATGCCAATCTGCTCGCCATCAGCGCCAATTAACCGAACCTCGCGTGCCGAGATATTCTCGTTGATCGGGGCTTTCGGTGCAGCTCGTTTATCTTGTCTCATTTCACGCTTAATAATAATTACTCCGAATCTGGGCGACCACGCCGGGAAACCGCTTGCGCGAGAAACTCAGCGAACCGGGCGACGGGCATCGAGCCCAGGTCAGCACCTTCACGAGTACGCACAGCGACAGTCTGCATCTCGACTTCCTTATCTCCGATAACCAAAAGATAGGGAACCTTGAGCAAAGTATGCTCGCGGATTTTAAAGCCGATCTTTTCATTTCTCAAGTCGGACTTGGCACGAAATCCGCTTTCGTTGAGAGTTTTTTCAACCTCTGCAACAAAATCTGCCTGTTTATCAGTGATATTCATGATCACCGCCTGGGTTGGCGCGAGCCACGCAGGGAAAGCACCTTCGTAGTGCTCGATCAGAATCCCGACGAAACGCTCGAACGAGCCGAGGATCGCCCGGTGCAGCATCACAGGGTGTTTGCGGCTGTTGTCTTCGGAGACGTATTCAGCGCCCAAACGGACAGGCAGGTTAAAATCGAGCTGCAAGGTACCACACTGCCACACGCGACCGAGACAATCTTTCAGCGAAAATTCGATCTTCGGACCGTAGAAAGCACCCTCGCCCGGCTGCAGATCGTACGGCAAGCCAGCGGAATCAAGGGCTGCAGCCAATGCGGCCTCAGCGCGATCCCACAGTTCGTCGGAGCCAACGCGTTTTTCCGGACGAGTGGACAGTTTCATCTCGACTTCGGTAAAGCCGAAATCGCGATAGACGTCCATGGTCAGCTTGATGAACGCAGCGGACTCGGCCTGCATCTGCTCTTCGGTGCAGAAGATGTGCGCGTCGTCCTGAGTGAACGCTCGCACGCGCATGATGCCGTGCAACGCACCCGACGGCTCGTTACGGTGGCAGGCTCCGAACTCGGCCAGGCGCATCGGCAACTCGCGGTAGCTCTTCAGGCCCTGATTGAACACCTGTACGTGGCACGGGCAGTTCATCGGCTTGATCGCGTAGTCGCGGTTTTCCGACTGAGTGGTGAACATGTTGTCGGCGTAGTTGGCCCAGTGCCCGGATTTCTCCCACAGGCTGCGGTCAACGACTTGAGGGGTCTTGATCTCAAGGTAGCCGTTGTCACGCTGGATCTTGCGCATGTACTGCTCGAGCACCTGGTACAAAGTCCAGCCGTTCGGGTGCCAGAACACCATGCCCGGAGACTCTTCCTGGGTGTGGAACAGGCCCAGGCGCTTGCCGATCTTGCGGTGATCGCGCTTCTCGGCTTCTTCGATGCGCTGGATGTAAGCTGCCAGCTGCTTCTTGTCAGCCCAGGCGGTGCCGTAAACGCGCTGCAATTGCTCGTTCTTGGCGTCGCCGCGCCAGTAGGCACCCGACAGCTTGGTCAGCTTGAAGGATTTCAGGAAGCGCGTGTTCGGCACGTGCGGACCGCGGCACATGTCGACGTATTCTTCGTGATAGTACAGACCCATGGTCTGTTCGTTCGGCATGTCCTCGACCAGGCGCAGCTTGTAGTCTTCGCCGCGAGCCTTGAACACTTCGATCACTTCGGCGCGCGGAGTGACTTTCTTGATGACGTCGTAATCCTTCTCGATCAGCTGCTGCATGCGCTGTTCGATGGCCGCCATGTCTTCCGGCGTGAAAGGACGCTCGTAGGCGATGTCGTAATAGAAGCCTTCGTCGATGACCGGGCCGATGACCATTTTCGCGGTCGGGTACAGCTGCTTGACCGCGTGGCCGACCAGGTGCGCGCAAGAGTGGCGAATGATCTCCAGCCCCTCTTCATCCTTTGGCGTAATGATTTGCAGGGTCGCGTCGCTGCTGATGATGTCGCTGGCGTCGACCAGTTGGCCATTGACCTTGCCGGCGAGCGTGGCTTTGGCCAGGCCTGCACCAATGGATGCGGCGACCTCGGCTACGGAAACCGGGTGATCGAATGAACGTTGACTGCCGTCGGGAAGAGTAATAGTTGGCATGGCGCCTCCTCTCCTAGTGGTGACCCCTACCAAAGGTCACGTGGGTTGGGATGAGCCAGTACAAGATCCGATCCAGGCCATTCAATGACGAACGCCTGCCTTACAGCGGCAGGAGCCTTGCGGCCAACCGGAAAACCGAACCAGAGTGACTGGGATTCAAATCGGAAAAATTCGCACGCCGACCGCTTCGGGACTGAAGGTCATCCGAAGCCTGAGAACGCTTGAGCCCGGCATGCTAGCACAGATGAGCGGTCGCTCACGCCCTGATTTGGCAGAAGGCCAAATGTCCGTTTTTATGCCAGAGTGCTGAACTTGATCGGCCCTTGCGCCCTCAGATAACAAGACATTGACCCACAAGGAGCATCCTCGATGCGTCTGAAAAGCTTATTCGCCGCCGTCGCCCCCGTCGTTCTGCTGCTGCCACTGAGCGCCCATGCCGACTGGCCGAAGGGCGAGCGCGAGAAGTACATGGCCCAGTGCACCCAGGCTGCCACCCCACAAATCGGTGCTGCTGCAGCTAAATCGCACTGCGCTTGCGGTGCTGACGCCATCAAGTCCTATCCGGCCAGCGATATTCAGGCATTGATGGACAACAAGGCGGCTCCGGAACTGCAGCAGAAAGCCCTTGGTCAGATCGCCAAATGCAAGGCAAATACCCCGGCGAAAAAATAACAAAACCGAGCATCCTGATCGCTTGAAAGGCCGAAAAAAGTGTTGGAAATGAGCCTTTTTGGACGATTTATGCAGGTTTTACAGGTTTTTTTATCGTCTTTACGTTTCGCTGCAAGCCTTTCAAACCGGGGCTTTCAGCAGAAACAGGCGGTAAAGAAAACACGACTGATTGGCAAACAGCACGTCCGGGGGGCTACCAAAGCGAACATTTCGACTATGATACCCGGGTGTGCCCAGTTGGCCTGAGCAGCACAGTACTACTGAAAATATATGTTTCTTGGAGATACACCATGTCTAATCGCCAAACCGGCACCGTTAAATGGTTCAACGATGAAAAAGGCTTCGGCTTCATCACTCCTCAAGGTGGCGGTGACGACCTGTTCGTACACTTCAAAGCTATCGAATCCGACGGTTTCAAAAGCCTGAAAGAAGGCCAGACCGTCTCTTTCGTGGCTGAGAAAGGCCAAAAGGGTATGCAAGCTGCACAGGTTCGCCCAGAGTAATTTCTCGGCGCACTAAAAAAACCCCGTCCAGGTGACGGGGTTTTTTATGCCTGACACAAAAGCACTCAGCCGCAGTTGACGCGGGTAACTACCAGGCTGTTGTCAGTGTTCAGGTTCAGGCGGTCGGAGCGATATTCCAGCGTGATCATGTCGTTCGGCTTGAGGAAACGCGCATTTTGCGCTCCAGCCTTGGCACGCGCCTGATCCAGCAGCTCAGGAGATGCTTTCTTGCCAACGGCAAATTGTGCTGCCGATGCTTCGCAGCGGCTATTTCCGGATTCAGCCGCCACGGGCTCCTTTGCCGACTCGCTGGAGGTTGTGCTGCAACCGGCCAATAGAGCAGCGGCCATAAGTGCACCCAGTGTCGCGAACTTCAAAGGCATGAAGCCTCCTTGTTTTCAAATGTTTAAGCAGAGATCGTGCGACCGCCATCTCGGCGTTTGGTTTCACGGCCAGAGCCATGCCCTGCCCCACGAGCGGAAAAATGCCGAGTGTGCCTGAGCTGCCCTGCCCGGCTCATCAAACAATCGTGACTGAATATTAACGACGCTTAATAAACGTCGATGTAGTCAAAGGGCGGATTCGGCCAGTTGTCCCTGAGCGCGTTGAAAATCTGCATGACCCAGACTTCATCGCTGGCCGCGACCTTGCCGACATAGCCCGAGCCCTTCGCCCAGGTTTCAAGACGAAACAGCAGACCGTCGATATCCTGCCCGCCAGTCACGCTGGATAAATAGGCGATGCCGCCCTTGGTCACGCGCAATTGAGTATGTTCGTCGTCGCTGCCCGAGGCGAGCAATTGGCGCACAGCGTCGAGCGTGAGGCCGTCAGGGGTATTCAGATCGATCTGCACAACAGGGTCCTTGGTAGGCCGTAAAAGACCAAGTGTCGCATAGCACTCCGCTCATGCCTAAGTCGCAGTGCCAAACGCCGCGCAAAATGGTTAACTCGAAAAACAGACACCCTGACCTTCGAGCCTTCTCATGACCAGCCTCAGCATCGACGCCGACATCAAAGCCAAATGGGCAGACGGACACAGCTCTTATAGTCCTGGTACGACGGAAGAGCTGGCGCTGATCGGCATCGACCTGTTGGTCAAGGAGCTGGGAATCGAGGCGGCGCAGCAATTCATCAATCAGGTATTCGAACGATACCCGACCGTATCGGCCGAACACGCCCAGTGAAACCCGCAGGCAGCGGCCTGCGGGTCAGCGGACTTATTTGAGGCGCTTCAGGCGCTCGGTCAGCAGATCAAAGAATCCCTGGGCGTCGCCATTTTCGACCCAGAACGCATTCTTCGGTGCTTTCAGACCGTCGTACCAGTCGACAATGGTCTGGCCGAATGTCGGACCTTCCCGACTATCCACCACGACATTGACCGCCCGACCGGTAAACAGCTCAGGCTTGAGCAGGTACGCCACCACAGTCGCGTCATGCACCGGGCCGCCGGGAATGCCGTAGTGCTCCATATCGCCCTTGATGTATTCGTTGAGAATGTCGCCGACGATCTTGCTCGCATTGTTGTTCAGCGCGGCAATCTGCTTCAGGCGTGCATCACTGGTAAGGATCTTGTGCGTCACGTCCAGCGGCAGATACGTCAGCTTCACCCCGCTCTTGAGCACCACCTCGGCAGCCTGTGGATCAGCGAACAGGTTGAATTCGGCGACGGGGGTGATGTTGCCACCGTTGAAATGCGCCCCGCCCATGATCACCACTTCCTTGATGCCCTGAACGATCTCGGGCTCCTGGATCAGCGCCAGCGCCAGATTGGTCTGCGGACCGAGCATGGCGATGGTGATGCTGTGTGGCTTGGCCGATTTAAGGGTGTCGATCAGATAATTGACCGCATTGCCTTTCGCCAGGCCTTTTTTCGGTTCGTGAACCGTAACGCCCGACAAGCCTTCCTTGCCATGAATGTTCTCGGCGTAGATCGGCGTGCGCATCAGCGGTTTCGGCGCGCCGGCGTAAACCGGTACATCTTCGCGCCCCGCCCATTCGCGAGCCAATCGCGCGTTACGCGAAGTCTTGTCCAGACGCACATTCCCGGCCACCGTCGTCAGCGCGCGAATATTCAGTTCATCCGGCGACGCCAGAGCGAACAGCAAGGCGACCACGTCGTCAGCGCCAGGATCGGTGTCGATGATCAGGTCGATCTTTTCCGCCGCCTGAGCGCCGGTCGCAGTTAGCACGGACACAAGCAGCAGGCTCCGGATCAGTTGATGAAGTTTTTCAGCATAGCGTTGCATGGCGCATTCCTTGTGCAGGTGAATCGGAAATCAGAATGTAACCCCGGCGACCAGAACGATGTTGCAGTACGGCTGACATTCTCCTGTACGAATGATCGCCCTGGCCTGTCGGCTCAGCACCTTGAACTGTTCGTGGGTGAGCAGATCCCTACGGCCCAGGGCGCCCTCTTCGTTCAAGGCGTCCAGATCCGCCAGTGCCGTCGGTTGCTTGTCGAAGATCTCCTTGGCCAGCACATGGCTTTCCACCTGCATTTCGCTGAGCACGACTTTCAGTGTGCTGACGAAATCAGGGATGCCATGGGTCAGCGCCAGATCGATCAATTCGACACCCGGCGGCACCGGCAAACCGGCGTCGCCAATCACGACCATGTCACCGTGGCCAAGAGATGCGATCAGTCGCGACAGCGCGACGTTGAGCAGAGGAGTCTTTTTCATGCGGGTCTGAACGCCTGTACTTCGGACATGGTTGGAATGGAGGGTTGCGCACCGGCACGGGTGACCGACAGTGCAGCAGCAATCTGGCCATAGCGAATCGCCTCCGCCTCAGACTTGCCATTGGCCAGCGCTGCAGCGAAACCACCGACAAAGGTGTCGCCCGCCGCCGTGGTGTCCACCGCCTTCACGGTCGGTGCGGGAAAATGTTCGAAGCCTTTGCCATCGGCGAACAACGAACCCTGCGCGCCTAACGTGACGATGACTTTGCCCGCGCCCATGGCAATCAATTGAGTGGCGGCCGTTTCTGCCGACTGCAGCGAGTCGACAGCGAGCCCGCTCAATGCGGCTGCTTCGCTCTCGTTGGGAATCAGATAGTCGATGGCGGCGAACCAGTCTGCCGGCAACGGGCGACTGGCCGGCGCCGGGTTGAGGATTACGGTTTTGCCCAGTTCACGCGCACGCTTGAGCGCATGTCCGACCGTCGCATCGGGAATCTCGAGCTGGCAGATCACCACATCGGCGGCCTGCAACACCGCATCAAAACGGTCGATCACTGCCGGGGTCATCGCGCCGTTGGCACCGGCGACGATCACGATGGCGTTCTGGCTGTTGTCATCGACCACAATCAGCGCTACGCCACTGGAATCCTCCACGACGCTGACAGCCTGGCAATCGATGTGCTCGGCCAGCAACGCATCGCGCAACCGCACACCGTAGTCGTCATTCCCGACGCAACCGATCATCGCCACCTGCGCGCCCAGGCGCGCTGCGGCAACTGCCTGATTGGCGCCCTTGCCGCCGGAAACGGTGGCGAAGGTATGACCGATCAGTGTTTCACCGCCGCGAGGCAGCCGTGGCGCCCGGGTCACCAGGTCCATGTTCAGACTGCCTATTACCACTACATTTGCTGGCATACATCACTACTCATCAATTCGGTTTCAGCGATATTCGGTGAGCACGCCGGACAGCGGCGCGGTCGATTCGCGCAGGACAATGCTGGGAGTCACGATGCGTTGCTCGGTACCTGAATCAGGCGCAGCAATTCTTCGCAAGAGCACTTCGGCAGCCATTTCGCCGAGTTGCAGGATCGACTGGCCGACCGTGGTCAGCGCCGGATAGACATAACGACTCATTTGAATGTCATCGAAGCCGATCACCGATAACTCGGCCGGCACTCGCACGTTACGTTCGGCCGCTGCACGCAGCACACCGATGCCAATCATGTCGTTACCGGCAAAAATCGCACTCGGCGGATTGCTTTCAAGCAAGCGGGCGGCGGCGTTGTAACCACCGGTGCTGGTGAAGTCGCTCTCAAGCATGCGCTCCGCGCGCGCCTCGATTCCCGCCTCTTGCAGCGCCCGGCAATAACCGGCCTGACGCATTTGCGCCACGCTGGTACTCGCCGGACCACCGATGGTGGCGATGTCGCGATGCCCCAACTCAAGCAGGTGGCGCGTCGCCAGATAAGCGCCGTATTCGTGATCGATGCGCACCAGATCGGCATTCACACCCTCCAGGCCACGGTCGACGATCACCATCGGCGTCTTCACGCCCGCCAGCCCTTCTGCCAGACCGCTGTCACCGCCGGCGGAGGCAACGATCAAGCCGTCGATGCGCTTTTCCAGCAACACGCGCAAATAACTGCGCTGCTTTTCCGGGTTGTCGTCGGAGTTGCAGAGGATCACGCAGTAGCCATTACGCTCGCAATAATCCTCGATTCCCCGCGCCAATTCGGCGAAGTACGGGTTGAGGCTGTTGGGCACCAGCAGGCCGATGGTCGCCGTGGTTTTGGCTTTCAGCGAGCGCGCCACGGCACTGGGCACGTAGTCGAGGCTCTTGATCGCCGCCTCCACTTTGCGCCGCACTTCCTGACTCACCGGGCGGGTGTTGTTTACCACGTGCGACACGGTCGTGTAGGAAATGCCCGCGAGTGCCGCTACATCCTTGATCGTTGCCATGGTTCAGCCCCGGCGACTGGCGCGTTGACTGCGATAGGTGTCGAGCACCACGGCGATGACGATCACCGCACCGGTAATAATGCGCTTGGTCGGCTCCGTCGCACCAATCTGTGCGAGTCCGGCAGCGAGCACGGAAATGATCAACACGCCAAAGAAAGTGCTGATCACCGAACCGCGACCACCCATCAGGCTGGTGCCGCCGATGACCACGGCTGCGATCACTTGCAGCTCCAGGCCCGAACCTGCGTTCGGGTCAGCCGCTTCCAGACGCGAAATCTGAAACAGCGCAGCGATGCCCGCCAGCAAACCCATCAGGCTGAACACCAGAATCTTGTAGGGCTTGGGATTGATCCCGGCCAGACGCACCGCCTCTTCGTTGGTGCCGATGCCGATCAGGTAGCGACCGAAAACGGTGCGGGTCAAAACCGCCTGCGCGATGAAAATCACCAGCAAAGCGATGATGAACGAGGGGGAAATACCGAACGCGATCGGATTCGACAGCCAGGCAAACGCATCACCAATGTAAGCGGTACGCGAGCCGGTCATCTGATAGGCCACACCGCGGGCCATCTCCAGCACGCCGAGGGAGACGATGAACGACGGAATCCGCCAGGCCACGGTGATCGAGCCCGTGATGGTCCCGGCCAGAGCTGCTACCGCCATGCCGAGCAGGGCTGCCGGTAAAACGCTCCAGCCCCAACCGAGAATCGCAACGCTGACCGTAGATGCAGCCAGCGCCAGCACCGAGCCAACCGACAGGTCGATGCCGCCGATGATCAGCACGAAGGTCATGCCCACTGCCAGCACCATCAGGTCGGGAATCTGGTTGGCCAGGGTGCTGAACGTGTTGTACGAGAGGAAATGGCTGCTCAGGACCGAGAACAGCGCAATCATCGCCAGCAAGGCACCGGCCAGGCCCAGGTAAGTACCCAGGCCGAAAAAATTGCCACTACGTTTACTGGCAGAGGATGCAGTTTTCATGGGAGATCCCTAGGCGCTGCTTCGTTGAGCAACGCATCACGTTTTTGGTAGCCGGCGAATGCGGCGGCAAGCAAATCATCCTGGGTCCAGCTGTCGCGCTCGAAGGTGTCGATCAGGCGCCCCGCCGAGAGCACGCCGATCCGGTCGCAGATCAACATCAACTCGCGCAAGTCACTGGACACCACGACCAGCGCTTTGCCCTGACGGGTCAGTTCGCCGAGCAAACCGTAAATGTCGAACTTGGCGCCGACGTCGATACCGCGAGTCGGCTCGTCGAACAGCAGCACTGAGCAGTCGCGTTCCAGCCAGCGGCCGATCACGACCTTCTGCTGATTGCCGCCCGACAGCTCCGAGACCAATTGCGTCGGGCTCGAACTGCGGATGCGCATGGCCTCGATCTGACGCTGTGCCAGGGAGATTTCGTCGCCGTCATTGATGAACCCGCCACTGGATATTTCCGGCATGTTGCCCAAGGCAATGTTGGCGCTGATCGATTGACTGAGCAGCAGCCCTTCGCCCTTGCGATCCTCGGTGATCAGGGCAATGCCATTGCGCACGGCATCCACTGGCGAGCGAACACTCACAACTTTGGCCGGGGAGCCGAGCGCGATGGTTCCGCTGTCGGCCGTGTCGGCACCGAAGATCAGCCGCAGCAATTCCGTGCGCCCTGCCCCGATCAACCCGGAAATGCCGTAAATCTCTCCGGCACGCACTTCGAAGGAGACGTCACGGACTTTGTCCGAACGCGTCAGGCCGGTGACCGTCAACGCCGGAGCACCGATCTTGCGCGGCCCCATGTCGATGTGTTCGCCCAGTTCGCGACCGACCATCAAGGTGACCAGTTGCTCGCTGTTGTAGTTGGCCATCGGCTCGACGCAGACCAGATTGCCGTCACGCAGCACCGCAATGCGCTGTGCCACCCGCGCCAGTTCTTCGAGGCGGTGGGAAATATAAATGATGGAAACGCCACGGGCCTGCAATCGGGTAATCTGCTCGAAGAGCATTTCGACTTCGCGCGCCGTGAGCATCGCGGTCGGCTCATCGAGGATCAGCACGTGGCAGTCGCCGATCAGGTTGCGCGCGATTTCGACCATCTGCTGGTGACCGATACCGAGTTCGCCGACCAGCGTGTCCGGATCGATCGCATCGAGGCCGACCTGCGCCATGGCTTCGATCGCCGCCTTGCGCAATTGCTTGCGGCTGATCCAGCCAGCGCTGCTCGGCAGATTATCCAGAAAGAGGTTTTCCGCGACCGACAGCGTCGGCAACAGATTGAGTTCTTGCATGACCATGCGCACGCCAAGCTCTTCAGCCTGGGTACGGCTGCCCGGACGGTAGTCCTTGCCCTGGAATTGCATCTGGCCAGTGGTGGGCGTGACCAGACCACCAATGATTTTCGACAGGGTACTTTTGCCGGCACCATTTTCGCCGGTCAGCGCCAGTACTTCACCGCGCATCAGCGTCAGATCGATGCCGGTGAGCACCGGTTGCGCATAGGTCTTGCCGATACCGCTGACCGAGAGGACAGCGTTCGGAGCGGAAACTGACATAGGAATCTCCACGCGCTCGCCCGGACGGACGAGCGCCGTTGTATCGCCAGATGACTTACTTGGTGACCAGCTCGACCGGTGTTTCGATCACGCCGTTGGCACCGCTGTCGACTTTTTCGCCCTTGATGATCTTCAGCGCGGTTTCGATGCCGAACACGGCTTGCTTGGCAGCAAACTGGTCAGCCGTAGCCAGCACGCGACCGTCCTTGAGCATTGGCTTGATCGCGTTGATGTTGTCGTAACCGACGACCTGAACCTGGCCCGCCTTGCCGGCGGCACGGACCGCGGAAACGGCGCCGACCGCCATGCTGTCGTTACCGGCCAGCAGCGCTTTGACGTCCGGGTATTCGCTGAGGATCGAAGCCGCAACCTTGTTGCCCTTGTCGATCTCCCAATCACCGGATTGCAGCGAGACCACTTTGATCTGCGCGGCTTCCATCGCGTCCTTGAAACCGGCCGTGCGCGCCTGCGCGTTGGTGGTGGTGGACACGCCTTCGATGATACCGACCTGGTCGCCCGCCTTCAGTTGTTTGGCCAGGTATTCGCCAACCAGACGCGCACCCTTGCGGTTGTCCGGCCCTACGAACGGCACGTTGATGTTTTTGCTTTTTACCACGGCGGGATCGAGCTGATTGTCGATGTTGATTACGGTGATACCGGCGTCTACAGCCTTCTTGATCACCGGCACCATGGCTTTGGAGTCAGAAGGCGCGATCACCAGTGCGTTCACCTTGGCCAGGATCATTTGTTCGACGATGCGGGTCTGCCCGGCAGTGTCGGTTTCGTCCTTGATTCCGTTGGAAATCAGATCGAAATCGGCGGAGTGTTCTTTCTGATAGGCCTTGGCGCCGTCTTCCATGGTCAGGAAGAATTCATTGGCCAGGGATTTCATGACCAGCGCGACCTTTGGTTTTTCCGCAGATTCGGCGAACGCCGAAGAGACAGGTAGTGCAGCGGCGGTAGTAGCCAGCATAGCGACAGCAAGAAGACGTGCGGCGAAGGGCAGCTTCATGGGTTCACTCCGATCTTATGATTATTGTGAGCAACGTTTGCGCTGACGTAAGCTACATCACGGCAGTGTGCATCAGCCCTGTTGAAGCCGCGCAAACGTTTGCGTAGACCGAACTATGAGAATCCCGCCGACTTTTGTCAACAATCAGAAATCGACATTTGTTGTAGGGCGAATCGCTGACTCGCCCCTACGACACATTACGCGGTGGTGTTGACCAGGCCACCACTGGCGCCCTTGGACATTTCCTTGACCAGTGCACCGGCGACTTCCGTCATTGCCGCGCTGGTCTGCGCGATCTGCCCCTGAATGGACATGATGGCCTGGGACTTGGCTTCGGGCGTTGGATAACTCGCAGCCTGCGCTGCGGCCAATTGCTGCTGCTGTTCCTGAAGCTGCTTCTGCAACTCCTGCATGCGCTTGAGCAACGTCTTGACGGTGACGCTCTGGTTGCCGCCGCTCTCGGTTTTGGGCTCTTGCTGTACAGGACCGCCACCGGTTCTGACCTGATTTGTTTCGGTCTTCTCGGTACCCAGCGCCTGCGCCGCTGCCTCATTGGTCGCGTCGTTCAGGGTGTTGATCGTCGCTGCAGTTTTACCGCCGATGGTGACTGCAGCGGGATTGGCAAAACCGACCGTCAGTGACATGTGAACTCCTAAGATTTGGTTTCCTTGAGGACGCATCGGCCTGAGAGCACATTTCTTTAGCGGGTATTTGCTATTCAGCAGGCGTTAAGCGATTGCCTATCGGTGAGCCGAACACGAATCCGTCCGTCGTTCGGAATCCCGGATGGAACAGTCCGCAAGAACATTCCGACTCTCGACAAATATTGATTTAAATCATCGGGTTAAACATTTTCCGCAGGCACATTACCCATGGTATGAATCCTGCTCCCCTCCCTGCACCCCAAGCATTCAGATCGGCTTGGGGCGCATCTAGATGAACCTGCATCAGCACCGTCTCACGACTAGAGAGAAAAATAATGAAATCTGCTTTCAATACCTTGGTTCCGGGCGCATTGGCCCTACTGCTGCTCCTGCCCACTGCCCTTCAGGCAAAAGAAGTCGAAACCCAGACCAAACTGGCCAACGTCGTTGTCCTCGCTACGGGAGGCACGATCGCCGGCGCCGGCGCGAGCGCCGCAAACAGCGCCACCTATCAGGCAGCGAAAGTCGGTATCGAACAACTGATCGCCGGCATTCCCGAGTTGAGCAAACTGGCTAACGTGCGTGGCGAACAAGTCATGCAGATCGCATCGGAAAGCATCACCAATGACAACCTGCTGCAATTGGGCCGTCGCGTTTCCGAACTGGCGGACAGCAAGGACGTCGACGGCATCGTCATTACCCACGGCACCGACACCCTGGAAGAAACCGCGTACTTCCTGAACCTCGTCGAGAAGACCGACAAGCCAATCATCGTCGTCGGCTCGATGCGTCCTGGCACCGCGATGTCGGCAGACGGCATGCTCAACCTGTACAACGCTGTAGCCGTGGCGAGCAGCAAGGAAGCGCACGGCAAAGGCGTGCTGGTCACCATGAACGACGAGATCCAGTCCGGTCGCGACGTCAGCAAGATGATCAACATCAAGACCGAAGCATTCAAAAGTGCCTGGGGCCCGCTGGGCATGGTCGTCGAAGGAAAATCCTACTGGTTCCGCCTGCCGGCCAAGCGTCACACCATGGATTCGGAATTCGATATCAAGAACATCAAGAGCCTGCCTGACGTCGAAATCGCCTACTCCTACGGCAACGTCAGCGATACCGCCTACAAGGCACTCGCCCAATCCGGTGCCAAAGCGATCATCCACGCCGGCACGGGCAACGGTTCGGTATCCTCTCGCGTGGTCCCTTCCCTGCAAGCCTTGCGCAAGGATGGCGTGCAGATCATTCGTTCGTCCCATGTCAATGCCGGCGGTTTTGTCCTGCGTAACGCCGAACAGCCTGACGACAAATATGACTGGGTTGTCGCTCACGACCTGAACCCGCAAAAAGCCCGCATCCTGGCGATGGTCGCACTGACCAAGACCAACGACAGCAAAGAACTGCAGCGGATGTTCTGGGAATATTGATTGACCTTCGCCTGATCAGCTCTCGATCAGGCAATTGCTCACCACCTGCCGGACTTGGCGGGTGGTGGCTCCCTCACACGCTTCAAGCATTCTTCCCACAAAAAACTCGACGAGCCTTACACCAAAATCGGAAACCTGCTGTCAGAGGATTTTCTTGAATTTTAAGCAGTTGCGAAATCGCTTACAGTTAAATACTGTATGCACGTACAGCTTAATAAGGATAACCTCGTGGCCACCTCTCCTGCTGCTCCTGACGCCTACGAACGCATGGGTATGCGCGTTCAGAAAATCATCAATTCCCCTACCGCACAAAAAGCCAAAGCCGCACTGATTTTCCGTTTGCCGGATGAGCCGATGGATGACTGGGAGCGTTTGCTCGAGGAAATCGACGAGAACGACAACGTTACCCTCGCCTATCGCGATGACGGTGGCGTGCAGATTTTTTGGGTTGTGCCGAAGGAAGATTGATTCAATGAGTGTCCGCTGTGTTGCTTTGCTGTTGTTATTTTTTGCCGTGGGCGCCCAGGCTGGCGCCCCACGCACCTTTTCGGAAGCCAAGAAAGCGGCGTGGAAACTCTACGCACCGCAGTCCACGGAGTTTTACTGCGGCTGCAAGTACACCGGCAACAAGGTCGATCTGAAAGCTTGCGGTTACGTGCCGCGCAAGAACGCCAAGCGTGCATCGAGAATCGAATGGGAGCACATCGTGCCGGCCTGGCAGATCGGTCACCAGCGACAATGCTGGCAACAAGGCGGACGCAAGAATTGCACACGCTACGACCCGGTTTATCAAAAGGCCGAAGCTGATTTACACAATCTGGTGCCGAGCATTGGAGAGGTAAACGGTGACCGCAGTAACTTCAGCTATGGCTGGTTGCCGGTACAGTCCGGCCAGTACGGATCCTGCCTGACCCAAGTCGATTTCAAGGCGAAGAAGGTCATGCCCCGCCCTTCGATTCGCGGCATGATCGCCCGCACCTATTTTTATATGAGCAAACAATACGGACTGCGATTGTCGAAGCAGGATCGGCAGTTGTACGAGGCGTGGGACAAGACTTACCCGGTGCAGGACTGGGAGCGTCAGCGCAACCAGAGCGTGGCGTGCGTAATGGGACGCGGCAATGAATTTGTCGGCTCGGTAAATCTGAAAGCCTGCGGCTGATCGCAGCGCGAACAAAAAAGGCCTCGAGCGTTATGCTCGAGGCCTTTTTCATGTCCGGCGTTTACCTGGGTTGAAAGCGCTTCACTTATGGCGTGAGCGGATGCTCAATCACCACCGATTCAATATTTTGTTTCTTGGCTTTTACCAACGCTGCATCCACCTGCACCTTGCGCGCCTCGGCCTCGGCCTGAGAGTTGAACGGACCGATCAGGATTCGTGTTTTACCGCTGCCATCCTTGACGACCGTCGGAACGAAAGCGTGCTCGATCAACCAGCCGCTCAGGTCACTGACGGCCTGAGGCGTTTCGCCACGCACTTCCAGATCCCACTGTGGCGCGGCAGCCGCCGGCGCAGTTGCAACCTTCGTCTCGGGCTTCGGCGCATCTACATTTTTGCCTTCACCGCAGCCTGCCAATGCCAGTGCCGCTACCAGCCAAACCAATTTGCGCACAACGCTGTCCTCGGAATTCGTAAAGCGGCGATCTTATCATTCATAAATACTTCGCGAGCCCCGCAAAATGGGCACAAAACAACGAGAATGATGATTGCAGCCTCTGTATAGTTACGCCCTGGGAATTAATGCCGCATCTGCGCGTCAGAAAGAGGCACCCAAACCGTGAGACTTCGCACTAATCTATAGATACCACCGACCTCTGCACTGTCTGAATCAGGTGCCCTACAAAGCAATCAAGGAGAAGACCATGCTGATACTCACCCGCAAAGTCGGTGAAAGCATAAACATTGGTGATGACATCACGATCACCATCCTCGGAGTCAGCGGCCAACAGGTTCGCATCGGCATCAACGCTCCGAAAAACGTGGCAGTGCACCGTGAAGAAATTTACCAACGCATCCAGGCTGGCCTGACCGCTCCGGACAAGCCGCAAACGCCCTGAGCCACACTGCATCACGTAGCCAGTCCCTTTGCCGCCGCGCAAGACTGGCTAAAGATTCACGCGCCGTTTAGCCATCCGCATTCCCCCCCGCTGGGCACGGCGCCTGAAGCATGCTGACTGTCTTGATTTGCCCCCTCTAACTCCCTTGCGCCGATATTACCTTTCACTCCTGGAGCTGGCTGTCGGACGTTTCCGATACAGAGCGGAGAATTTCGCCCTCTAAGCGAATATCACCCCACGAGCCATGCCTGTGGCCGCGACCATCATCAAAACCAGAAGCAGCGCTTCAACGTGACTGATTCGCGCGTACAACCTCGCCCGTCCGGTATCAAGCGCTGCACCGCGCGAGGATGCGATGCGCCATTTGATCAGGGTGATCATCGGTGCAAGCTCCATGAGAAGGATCAGCACAAACAGCGTCATCTTCAGATGAAACAGCGGCTGATGCAGGTAATAGTCAGAGCCCTTCTCGTAACCGCCAAACGCACGCATCCCGCCCGTGACCAGCAGTGTCAAAGCCGCAAGTCCCCACAGGTTATCCGCGAGCAGAACTCGCTTGACGTCTTCATGACCCGCCGCGAGCTGGCTGAACGCTCTGCCGCGCGTCAGCACCGCCCAGACAGCCAGGGCAAACGCGAATAGATGAACAGCCGCAAGAACCCACTGACTCAGCATCGACGCACTCCCTTACAAAGAGTTGAATATCGGCCAGTCAGTAGTAGACGAAAAAGCGGGGCCTCGCCTGGAGGTCAGGGAGGGACAGGAGCCAAATGCCAAATCGCAGGCAAAAAAAATCCCAAGCAGCTGATGGAAGCTTGGGATTTAAAAATGCATAAACCGTGGTGGTGAACGCGGGATGGATGTTACTTAAATTCACAATCACCAACAAGGTTTTTTCGATAGCCGATTGGGGGAAAAAAGCTGTAAGCCTTTAAATACGCAGGCGTTTTCCACGACGGATCGGAAGCGGAGCGCACCAGAATGGCGCTTGATCGTTTTGCGGAAACACTAATCAGGCGGAATTGAACAAAGCGAGGCGAGATTACCAGAAGCAAGCGTTGTGCAAATCCCAGACAACAAAAAAGGGCCCACCTTTCGGTGAGCCCTTCTAGACCGCCCAGCAGAGCGGATTTTGTTTGGTAGGCGCGATTGGACTCGAACCAACGACCCCCACCATGTCAAGGTGGTGCTCTAACCAACTGAGCTACGTGCCTGCTGTGAGGCGGCATTCTACGGAATTCCGGAGGGGTGTCAACACCTTTTTTCCACCTAACCCTATGAATATGCAAAATATTTAATTTCGGCTTAGCAACGAAGATTTTCCGGTGGCTGGCGGAGGTTTTTCAACTCGGGTAGGATCGACGCACTCGTAAAATATATTAAACAGAGGCGGCAGGATGGCGAACACCCAATACCCAGAGTCTTATTACGCCGCGTCGGCCAATGCCGTACCGCCACGTCCTGTGCTGCAGGATGATGTGGAGACGGACGTCTGTGTGATCGGTGCCGGGTATACCGGGCTGTCTTCCGCCTTGTTCCTGCTGGAGAACGGTTTTCGCGTAACCGTACTGGAAGCCGCCAAGGTCGGTTTCGGTGCCTCGGGGCGCAATGGTGGGCAGATCGTCAACAGCTACAGCCGCGACATTGATGTCATCGAGCGCACCGTCGGTCCCAGGCAAGCGCAACTGCTCGGTGAAATGGCCTTTGAAGGCGGCCGGATCATTCGCGAGCGCGTGGCGAAATACAACATCCAGTGCGACCTGAAGGACGGCGGTGTGTTCGCCGCCCTCTCCGCCAAACAGATGGGTCACCTTGAATCGCAGAAACGCCTGTGGGAACGCTTCGGACACAAGCAGCTGGAGCTGATGGACCAACGCCGCATCCGCGAGGTCGTCGGTTGCGATCAATACGTTGGTGGCATGCTCGATGTGAGTGGCGGCCACATCCATCCGCTGAATCTGGCGCTCGGTGAAGCGGCGGCGGTCGAGTCTCTCGGCGGCACCATCTACGAGCAATCTCCCGCCGTGCGCATCGAACGCGGCGCCAATCCGGTTGTGCATACGCCGCAAGGCAAGGTCAGGGCCAGGTTCATCATCGTTGCCGGCAATGCCTACCTCGGTAATCTGGTGCCGGAACTGGCGGCCAAATCGATGCCGTGTGGCACTCAGGTGATCACCACCGAGCCTTTGGGCGATGAGCTGGCGAAGGCGCTTTTGCCGCAGGATTACTGCGTGGAGGACTGCAACTATCTCCTCGACTACTATCGCCTGACCGCCGACAAGCGCTTGATCTTCGGCGGCGGCGTGGTTTATGGCGCTCGCGATCCGGCAAACATCGAAGCGATCATTCGCCCGAAGATGCTCAAGGCTTTCCCGCAACTCAAGAACGTCAAGATCGATTACGCCTGGACCGGCAACTTCCTGCTGACCCTTTCGCGCCTGCCGCAGGTCGGACGCTTGGGCGACAACATCTATTACTCGCAGGGTTGCAGCGGTCACGGCGTTACCTACACGCATCTGGCGGGCAAAGTCCTCGCCGAAGCGTTGCGCGGTCAGGCCGAGCGTTTCGATGCCTTTGCCGACCTGCCGCACTACCCCTTCCCCGGCGGGCAACTGCTGCGCACACCGTTTGCCGCGCTGGGCGCGTGGTACTACGGGCTGCGCGATAAATTCGGGATGTAAAAAAGGGCCGCGTAGTGCGGCCCTTTTCATTTACACACGGAACTCAGAGCTGATCCCGAGCAATTCCGCTGCGAATCCTCAGGATATCAGCCAGCACCGCCAAAGCGATTTCCGCCGGCGTCTTGCTGCCGAGGTTCAGGCCGATCGGCGCGTGAATCCGCGCCAGCTCCACCTCCCCCAGACCGCCAATGCGGCGTAAGCGCTCGAAGCGTTTCTGCGATGTTTGCAGAGACCCCATTACACCGATGTAGAACGCCTCGGTGCGCACCGCTTCCATCATCGCCAGATCGTCGATACGCGGATCGTGGGTCAGCGCCACCACCGCGGTGTCGCGATGACAGCCACCGTCGGCAATGAACACCGAAGGCAACTGCCGACGGATCTCCACACCATCGAGCACGACACCTTCGAGCACTTCATCGCGCGGATCGCAGAGAATCACTTCGAAGCCAAGCCCTACCGCGAACTCGGCACAGGCCTGCGCCACACTGGAATAGCCAGCGAGCAACAAGCGCTGTGCTGCGCCGATACGAATGCGCACCCGGTCGATCTCACGCTCGATCCGCGCGCCCTGCTCACGGTCAGCAAACAGAGTACGCGCACCGCTGGTCAGATCGACTTCGCGAAGCAGACGACGCTGCCCCAGCAGCGCCGATTCCAGTTCACGCAGATGCGCCTGCACCTCGCAGTCGGCGTCAAGTTTCTCTACCAACACATCGAGAATGCCACCACAAGGCAGGCTGACCCGCGATCGTGAATCGTTGCCTTCGCCGTAGCGCACGACGCTGACCGCCTCGAGAAACGCACCTTCGGCGACGCGCTGAAGAAAATCCTCCTCGACGCAACCTCCCGACAGCGAGCCGATCCACTGCCCGCCGTCGTTCACCGCCAGCAGCGAACCCGGCGCGCGCGGTGCCGAGCCGTAAGTGCTCAGCACCGTGCACAGCCAGATTCGCTGCCCGGCCACCGACCATTCCAGCGCCCGGCGCACCACTTGCAGATCGAGATGCTGCATATCAGTGGGCCTTGTGCTCGACGCTTGGCGCGTCGGCTTGCAGCTTCTGCACGTCACTCACTGCCAGCTCACCACTCTGACCACCCCAACCCTGACGCAGGTAGTTGAGCAGATCGGTCAATTGCGCCGGACTGAGCTTGTCGGCAAAACCCGACATCGGCTGCATGTGCTCGAACCCGGAGAACTTCTGTTCGCCAATGCCATCTTCGATCACTCGCAACAGGTTGCGCGGATCGTCCAGGCGCAACGTGGTGTTACCGCGCATGGCCACTGCGATGTGCGGCTTGCCTTCACCGCCAGCGGCGTGACAACCGGCGCAGACGTTGAGGTATTCCTGACGGCCGCGCTGGGCACTCGGGCTGAGCTTGTCCAGCGGCACTTCGACGAGCTCTTTGGCTGCCGGCGGTTGTTCGCCAAGCAGGAACGTCGCCATTGCCGCCAGATCAGCATCGCTCAAACCCTGAGTGCTGTTGTGAAACACCGGGAACATTTCGTTGAACATCGTTCCTTGCGCGCTCATGCCGTGCTTGAGAAACGTGCTCAGATCCTGCTGATTCCAGCCGCGCGCGGCCAGGTCAGTGGCCAACAGGCTCGGCGCCAGATAACCATTAAGGATGCCTCCGGTCATGCGCTTGTCCATTTGCATCGCGCCGGGCAGGCCGCGTGGCGTGTGACATTCACCGCAGTGACCGAGGACATCGACCATATATTGGCCGCGCTTCCAAGCCTCACTTTTGCCTTCGGCGGGCTCAAGCTTGACGTCTTTGCCATAGAGCATGTTCCAGCCGGTCAGGCCCAGACGCACGTTGAACGGAAAGCTCAGGCTGGTTACCGGTGCTGCGCGTTCGATCGGCGCGATGGTTTTCAGATACGCGTGAATCGCATCGGAATCGGCGCGCGGCATCAGGTGGTATGAGGTGTACGGCATCGCCGGATAGAGATTGGCACCGTCGCGACGCTTGCCTTCGGTCAGTGCAGCGAAGAACTCGTCATCGCTGTACAGACCGATGCCGTGCTCTTTGCTCGGGGTGATGTTGGTACCGTAGATCGTGCCGAACGGCGAGACGATCGGCAGGCCGCCGGCATAGGGCGCGCCGCCCGGTGCGGTGTGGCACGCCATGCAATCGGCGGCGCGAGCGAGGTATTCGCCGCGCTTGACCTGATCGTCGGCGTGGGCAAAAAACGCTGGCGCAGCGACGCCAACCGCTAGGGCCAAGCGGGTCAGTAAACGCTTCATGCTCAACCCTCCTTGACCAGGCCGAGATCGCTCAGCACGTTGCGCGTGGCGTTGTAATAACGCACGTACCCGGTGCAGCGGCAGACGTGGTGGCCAAGACTGTCCTCGATCACCTGTTCAAGCTGACTTTTGACGATCGGCTGACGTTGCAGCTTCTCGACCAGCACGGTCGCGGCGTTGACGAAGCCCGGCGCGCAGTAGCTGCACTGGAAGGCGAACTCGTCGACGAAGCGCTGCTGGATCGGGTTCAGCTCAGTGACCTGGCCCTGCTCGTCGCGTTTGGCGTGGCCTTCGATCGTACGGACTTTTTTGCCCTCGAAGTAATGCGCACCGGTGATGCAGGTGCGCACTTCTTCGCTGGTGCCGTCGGGGTTATCGACGATCACCACGCAGGCGTGGCAGATGCCCTGGCCGCAGCCCAGACGCGAGCCGGTGAGGTTTTTGTATTCGTGCAGGTAGTCGATCATCGGCAGGTCATCAGGGATGTCCACCGGGCCGACGGATTGACCATTGAGGGTCAGTTGAAGCGGACGGTTAGCCATTGAGGGCCTCCTTGATGCGCGCAGCAGTGATGGGCAGGTCGCGAACACGTTTACCGATGGCATGCGCCACGGCGTTACCGATGGCACCGACAATCGGGATCATCACCACTTCGGCGATGCCTTTGGACGGATCGCTCGGCGACAGCGGCGGCAGGATCTCCGCAGTCTGCTTCCACACCGCTACGTGACGGGCCATCGGCAAACGGTAACGGTTGAAGTTCCAGTCACCCTCCCCCGGACCGCCTTCATACAACGGCATCTCTTCCATCAGCGCATGACCAATACCCATGGCGATGCCACCTTCGAGCTGGCCCTTGACCAATTCTTCCACCAGCACGCGGCCGCACTCGATCCACGAATGGTGATTGAGCACTTCGACTTCCGCCGAGCCTTTGTTGACCTTCAGCTCGACCAGAGTGGCGACCGGGCTGTAATAGGTCACGGCGGCGTTGTTCAACTGCACCACCGGGTAATTGACGTTCTGCCGATCGAGCAGGTGGAAGCCAGCACTGTTCATCTGCGCCTTCTTCCCTTGCGGCGCGCCATCACCGTACTTCACCGCCAGACCGTCGAGCGGCAGGCGCTCGCGCACGCCGTCGATGCTGTACTCGGCCTCGGCCCAGCTCCAGCGGTTGAAACCATGCACCGTGGCGCCCGTCACCAGACCGCGTTCGTGGGCGCGTTGGGCCAGCTCCTCGAAGCTCAGCGGCTGCATGCCGTTGGCGGTCAGCTTGCCGTCGACCCAATGCGCATCTTCCCGGCGCACTACGTAAGGGTTGGCCTGGCCGCCGTACGGACCCTGGCGCCAGATCTCCAGTGCCGCCGGCCATAAACCGTGGTTGAACAGCACGCGCGCCGCTTCCCGGGTTGCATGGCTGAAGTAATAGGCGGAGTTGGTCGCCGACGACGCTGAGGCCAGCTTGCCGACCCAGCGCGGGTTGCGCAGCAGATTGTCCTGCTCGGCCTGGCTCATGATGTACGGGTTGCCGCTGGTGATCAGCTGCATTTCCTGCCATTCGGTTTCGCCGGTCTTCACATCGTGCGCCGGGCTGCCGAGGAAATCGGCGACGACCAAGGCTTGCGAAGTGGACATGCCGGTGCCGATTTCGATACCGATGTGGCGCAGGGTGATGCGCCCGTCCGCGGTGAATTCGATGCTGGCCATCGGCGCTTCGGAGCCGGTACCGAAGTCTTTCTGGCAGATGGCGAAACCGACGCCGTACCAGTTATCCGGGTCTGCCGCTTCACGTTGTTGCTTGATCGCGTCGCGGCTTTTCCAGACCTCGTGCACCGAGGCCTTGTCGAGAATTTCGTGCAGACGCAACGCACCGGCCGGAATCGCACCCTGGGTGTTTTTCATGCCGGAACGCAACGCATTCTTGCGGCGCAAATCGATCGCGTCGACACCCAGACGATTGGCGATCTCGTCGACCATCATTTCGGTCGCCGCCATGCTTTGCAGGGTGCCGTAACCACGCATCGAACCTGCCTCTACCGCCCGCGAGTGATACGCGGTGACTTGCAGATCGTTCTGCGGCATGTAGTAGATCGACTGCGCTGCGGTGGCGCCCACTGCTGCCACAGATGGGCTGTAGTTGACGCGGCCACCGCCGTCGACGCTCATCTCGGCGCGGAAAATCTTGAAGGTGTAGTCGTTCTTGTCCACGGCCAACTGGTAGCGGATGTCGAACGGGTGACGCTTGATGCCGCTCTGGAACTGCTCGTAGCGGTCGTTGGCCAGACGCACCGGCACACCGCCGCCGTACAGGGCGGCCAAGGCTGCGTAGTAGACAAAAATGTTGTGGTCTTTGGAGCCATAGCCAACGGTATAGCCTGGGTGCATGTTCAGATTGGCCAGGCCAAACCGCGACGGCCCGATCATCTTCGCGGTCTCGGTCGCGACTTCCAGCGGGCACTGCGTCGCCACGACGAAATGCAGGGTTTTGGTTTTCGGGTCGTACCAGCCGTTGCCGTTATCCGGCTCGAGTGCCGCCGGTTCGATCGACGGGGTTTTGTAGCGCTCATCGAACACCAGCCAGTTGTCTGGCGGCGTGTCGATCTCCTGCTTCATGCGGTCGGCGTAGAACAGCCCGCGCTCGGTGAGGTTGCCGTGCAGGTTCGGCGAGGCATTCCACACCGGACGGCGGTTCTTCAGCATCGGGAACAGGATCGAATCCTTCAGGCTGGCGAATTCGTCTTCGTCCGCCGAGGTCGCGCCGCCGACGCGCACGTAGCGGAAGCTGCCGTATGGATCGCCTTCGTAGAACGGCACTTTGGCGCCGTAACGAATCGCTTTGTCATTGAATTTCAGTTGGTTCTTGGCCTGACGAAAACGCTCGAAATCGTTCCAGATCAGGATGGCCACCGGGTGACCGATGAACATCGGCACTTTCCCTTCGGGAAGCAATGGATCGGGAGCGTGCTCTTCGGGGAAGACGATGCCGTCCTTGTCCAGATCGGCAGCGGTGACGATGCGATCCGGCTGCAGCTCGGCGCCGAGCCACGACAGGTCGTAGCCTGCATAGATGCGGTCGGCCTTGATGGTTTTCAGCAGCATCGCGTGGCCCTGTTGCTCAGGCCAGCCGGGCATGTCCTTGGCACGGATGTCACGGGCGAAGACTTTGCTGCCGCAGACCTTGGACAGGGCGTCGTTGCGTTGCCGCGCCTTGCCATTGTTGCCGAGCCATTTCTCGGACGGCACGGTGACGCTGTTTTCCATCAAGGCAGCCAGCGCCTGACTGCTGAGCGGCGTAAGCGTAACGCTCACACCCGCCACCAGCCCGCCCTGGAGGAACGAGCGCCGGGATATTTCACGGTTGGACATGGATCATCCTCTGGGCGGTTATAGGTCCGCCCTTGTGGTTATCTACTGGGGATCTCGAGTCGTGCAGAAGCTCTTTCTGGCGAAGCAAAGAGCTGTGTTGACAGTGCAAAGCTGACCGAAAGGTTAACTTTAAAGGTTTCCGCGCCCGCAGCAAACAACCAGTTACAAAAACCTGACTAAATAATCAAAAAAATCAATGCGACGTGGTATCGCAGCAATTTGGTTTGGAATCAAATCCTTGTAGGAGTGAGCCTGCTCGCGATGGCGGTGTATCAGTTGCGGATACCGGCGACTGGAATATAGCTATCGCGAGCAGGCTCACTCCTACAGAAGGATTTGTGCAGGAGTTCGAGAGAGGAATAGCCAAATTTCAGACACAAAAAACCCCGGTCTTTCGACCAGGGTCTTTGCTATCGATCCGATTCAGCCTGTGGCTGGTTTCGGCGCTTCAAGGCGTTCAGTGGTCCTTGAGGCAGATATGGCGCAGCGGACGGGACTCGAACCCGCGACCCCCGGCGTGACAGGCCGGTA
>NZ_JARVSP010000026.1:0-60957 GCF_030209115.1 Pseudomonas sp. FR229a
ATCCCCCAATCAGTTCCCTCTCCCTCCGGGAGAGGGCTAGGGTGAGGGGCTTTTGATCTTCAGGCCTTACCGGGCCAGGCGCTGACGAACTCGGCCAGATCGACCTTCTCTGCCACGCGCGGCTCTTTCTGCGGCGTACCAAGGTAGAGAAACGCAATGACTTCCTCGCCTTCCACCAGCCCCAAACCTTCGGCGACATGCTTCGAATACGCCAGATCCCCGGTGCGCCACACTGCACCAATCCCCTGCGCATACGCCGCCAGCAGAATGCCGTGGGCGGCGCAGCCCGCCGTGAGCAATTGCTCAGCCTTCGGATATTTCACGTGTTCCTGCAGTTTCGCGATCACCACAACCACCAGCGGCGCGCGCAGTGGGCCGTTGCGCGCCTTGTCGATCATCGCGTCGGTGACTTCGCCGCCCTGCTGGCGGGCCGCCTCGGCCAGCAGCTCGCCCATTTGTTCACGTGCGGCGCCTTCGACGGTCAAAAAGCGGTACGGCTGCAGATGCCCGTGATCCGGGGCGCGCAACGCTGCGCCGAACAGGGCTTCGCGCTGCTCGGCAGTGGGGGCCGGTTCGACCAGTCGGGGTACGGAAACACGGTTGAGCAACGCGTCGAGAGCCTGCATCGGCCACCTCCTTTGAAAAATGTGCGGCTATTCTAGCTGCAACTGCACAACGCCTGCCGGTTTACATGCCTTGCCCCGCAGGTAGAATGGCGCCCTTCTTCCACCAGCCCGAGCGGATTTCATGGCGTTGCCGACCTTACGGACCATTGGTTTCATCATCGGCATTTTCCTGATCACCCTGGCTGTGGCGATGGTCGTGCCGATGGCCACGCTGGTGATTTTCGAGCGCACCAGCGACCTGCCGTCGTTCCTCTGGGCGAGCATGATCACCTTCGTCGCCGGCCTCGCGCTGGTGATTCCCGGTCGACCGGAACACGTGCATCTGCGCCCGCGGGACATGTATCTGCTGACGGTCAGCAGCTGGTTGGTGGTGTGCATTTTCGCTGCGCTGCCGTTTCTGCTGACCCAGCACATCAGCTACACCGACTCGTTTTTCGAAAGCATGTCCGGCATCACCGCCACCGGTTCCACCGTGCTCAATCATCTGGACAGCATGTCCCCGGGCATCCTGATGTGGCGTTCGATGCTGCACTGGATCGGCGGCATCGGCTTTATCGGTATGGCGGTGGCGATTCTGCCGCTGCTGCGCATCGGTGGCATGCGCCTGTTCCAGACCGAATCTTCCGACCGCTCGGAAAAGGTCATGCCGCGTTCGCACATGGTGGCGCGGCTGATCGTGGCGGCCTATGTCGGCATCACCATTCTCGGCAGCCTGGCGTTCTGGTGGGCCGGGATGAGTCCGTTCGATGCGATCAACCACGCAATGTCGGCGATTTCCACCGGTGGTTTTTCGACCTCCGACCAGTCGCTGGCGAAGTGGACGCAACCGGCGGTGCACTGGGTGGCGATCGTCATCATGATTCTCGGCAGCCTGCCGTTCACCCTGTACGTCGCCACGCTGCGCGGCAATCGCAAGGCGTTGATCCGTGATCAACAGGTGCAAGGTTTGCTGGCCATGTTGCTGGTGACCTGGCTGGTGCTCGGCACCTGGTACTGGTGGACCACCAAGCTGCATTGGCTGGAAGCACTGCGGCATGTGGCGCTGAACGTGACCTCGGTGGTCACCACCACCGGTTTTGCCCTGGGTGACTACAGCCTGTGGGGCAACTTCTCGCTGATGCTGTTTTTCTATCTGGGCTTTGTCGGCGGCTGTTCCGGCTCGACGGCAGGCGGAATCAAGATTTTCCGTTTCCAGGTCGCCTACATCCTGCTCAAGGCCAACCTTAATCAGCTGATCCACCCGCGCGCAGTGATCAAGCAGAAGTACAACGGTCACCGCCTCGACGAAGAAATCGTCCGCTCGATCCTGACCTTCTCGTTTTTCTTCGCTATCACCATCTGCGTGATCGCCCTGCTGCTGTCGCTCTTGGGTGTCGACTGGATGACCGCGCTGACCGGTGCCGCCAGCACCGTGTCCGGCGTAGGCCCGGGCTTGGGCGAAACCATCGGCCCGGCGGGCAACTTCGCCACCCTGCCGGATGCGGCCAAGTGGATTCTGTCGTTCGGCATGCTGCTCGGCCGACTGGAGATCATTACTGTGTTTGTGCTGTGTATTCCGGCGTTCTGGCGTCACTGACCGGGCTCGGTGCCTGAAGCAACCGCGCCCGGTAGTCGCCGGGCGTGGTGTCGAACCAGCGACGGAAAGCGCGGAAGAAATTGCTCGGATCGGCAAAGCCCAACAGGTAAGCAATCTCCAACAGGGTCATGCTCGGTTGCGCCAGATACTGCTCGGCGAGTTCGCGGCGAGTGTCATCGAGCAACTGCTGGAAACTGGTGCCCTCCTCCTGCAAACGACGCTGCAAAGTACGCTGCGACAGGTGCAAGGTCTGCGCCACGGTGTCGCGTTTGGGCTCGCCCTGAGGCAGCAAGCGGCACAGCACCTGCCGCGCCCGATGTGTCACGCGACTCTCGGAAAACCGCGCCAGATACTCCCCGGCAAACCGGTCATGCAACAGCGCCATGGCTTCGTTGGCGGTTGGCAGCGGCGCCTCCATATCGGCACGTTCGAAGATCAACGCATCGTAAGGCGCGTCGAACACCAATGGCGCGTGGAAGGCTTCTTTGTAAGGTTGCAGATTGGCAGGCTGATTGCCCTGGATCAGCACTTTGAGCGGATGCAGCGGGCGCCCGGTCAGCCAGCCGCACAGCGCCAGTGCGCAGGCCAGTGACGCTTCGGCACTCTGCCGGGTCGGCGGCAGATGATCGCCGTGCACGGTGAGGATCAGCGCGTACCCCTCATCGAGCAGGCGAAAACTCAGGTCGGCGCTTTCGGCAATGATGCGTTGATAGCGCACCAGGCGCTGGAAGCCTTCAACCAGCGTATTGCTCGACATCAGTGCGTAGCCGGCGACATGAAACGAGGCCGGGCGCACCACTTTGCCCATGTTCAGGCCGATCGCCGGGTTGCCGGAGACCTCCACCGCGCGCTGCCAGAGCCGGGTCATGGAGTCCTGCGGGAAACGCGCATCCGGATCGTCGAGGGCACTGAAATCCAGCCCCAGTTGCTTGAACAGAACCCGGCAATCCAGGCCGTCCATTTCCAGTGCTTTGACTATCCCCATCGCCCAGCTTGCAGAGGTCGTTCGTTCGCTCATGGTTGTTATTCTTTTACATGACGGGCTGCAGGTGACCGCCCTATTTGCGAAGGATACTAAAGTGGCGCCGATTGTCACTGGCCCACGCCAATGATCACTCTAGACTCAAATAAGCTCCCCGCCGAACAACTTGTCGCCAGAATAATCACCACAGAGATAGCGGTCGTGGAAAACATCAAGCGGTTCAACAGCTTCGCCGAGTTCTACCCGTATTACCTCGCCGAGCACAGCAACAGCACCTGCCGTCGCCTGCATTTCATCGGCACCTCTCTGGTCATCTTCATTCTCGCCCTGAGCATCGCCAAGGGCGCGTGGCTGCTGTTGCTGGCGTTGCCGCTGGCAGGTTACAGCTTTGCCTGGATCGGCCATTTCTTTTTCGAGAAGAACCGCCCGGCGACCTTTCAGCACCCGCTGTACAGCCTGCTCGGCGATTTCGTCATGTACCGCGACATGATTCTCGGTCGCGTGGCGTTTTGAATGAGGGTCTGCCAATGAATGCCCATGCTCGCTTCACCCATATGCAGGACGGCACCGAGGAAGACTGGGCGATCATCGCCGCCGATTTCAGTGCCTATGCCAAGGAGCTGCCGTCGCGGATCCTCGCACATTTGAAACTGCTTGAAGGCGACTTCGGCGGTTTCCCGGTGGATCGCCTGACCCACTCGCTGCAAACCGCGACCCGTGCCTTTCGCGACGGGCGTGATGAGGAATACGTGGTCTGTGCACTGTTGCATGACATTGGTGACACCCTCGGCTCGTACAACCATCCAGACATCGCCGCAGCGATTCTGAAGCCGTTCGTCAGTGCGGAAAACCTGTGGATGGTGGAGAAACACGGGATCTTTCAGGGCTATTACTTCTTTCATCACCTGGGCATGGATCGACACCTGCGCGAGCAGTTCAAGGACCATCCGCAGTTCCACGCCACCGCCGAATTCTGCGCCAAATATGATGCCGCGGCGTTTGATCCGGGGTACGACACGTTGCCGCTGAGTTTCTTCGAGCCGATGATGGAAAGGCTGTTTGCGCAGCCAAAGAACTCGATTTACAAAGCCGCGATGCAAGAACATAGCCCAGCCTGAAAACACATGTGGGAGCGAGCCTGCTCGCGAAAGCGCTGTATCAGGCACAGAAGTTTTGTCTGACACTACGCCTTCGCGAGCAGGCTCGCTCCCACAGGGTTTCTCTTTCGCTCAGGCGATCTCGGCAACTTTGGCAGCTTTCAATTCCGCCTCCCGCGCCTGGGCATCCGCCAGCCGATACAGCTCGATCGTGCCGTCCCAATGCTCGATCAACGCCGTGCACGATTCAACCCAATCGCCGCAATTGAGGTAATCCACCTCGCCGACCTTGCGAATCTCGGCATGATGGATATGTCCGCAGACCACGCCATGCAATTCGCGCTTCACACATTCGTGCGCAATGGCTTCTTCAAAGTCGCTGATGAAACTGACGGCGGTCTTCACCTTGTGCTTCAGATACGCCGACAACGACCAGTAACCGTAGCCGTAACGGGCGCGCCAGTGGTTGAGCCAGCGGTTGAGGGTCAGGGTGAATTCGTAGGCCGAGTCACCGAGAAAGGCCAGCCAGCGGTGATAGCGAGTGATCACATCGAACTGATCGCCGTGGATCACCAGCAAATGCCGGCCATCGGCCGTGACGTGCACTGCCTCGTCGACCAACTGGATATTGCCCAGAATCAACTTCGAATAGCGCCGCAGAAATTCGTCATGGTTGCCGGTGACATAAATCACCTCGGTGCCGCGCTTGCTCATGGTCAGCAGCCGGCGGATGACGTTGGTGTGCGCTTGCGGCCAGTACATGCCGCCGCGCAGTTTCCAGCCGTCGATAATGTCCCCGACCAGATAGATCTTGTCGGCGTGGTAGCCCTTGAGGAATTGCGACAAGTGCTCGGCCTGACAATCCCGCGTGCCCAGGTGCACATCGGAGATCCACAGGGTTCGCACCCGTTGTTTGCGACTGGGTCTGGCGAGCTCGGCGCTGGTCATGGGCAACCCTCTGCGATGTTTTCGCCAGCTTGCGCGCGCACCGTTAATCGACCGTGACAGATGCGCGTCAGTCGTGTGACAGCAGTTGTCTTCAACTAATTGACGAATCGGACGACAGACGCGACGGCGCCAGCCCTTTAGACTGGCGCTCTTTTGATGATCGTTCCCACGCTCCTGCGTGGGAACGATCGATTACAGAAAATTGTGTCTGGATTAAGGATTGCAATGACTCCGCGTACCGCCCTCGGCGCCCTGCATATCGGCGCTTTGATGTTCGGCCTGACCGGTGTGTTCGGCAAACTCGCTGCCGCGTCGCCGGCGGTCATCGTGTTCGGCCGCGCCGCTTTCGCCGTGCTTGCCCTGGCCTTTTTTGCTCGATTCGCCAGCCAGAGCGGCTGGCAAAAGCTGCAAGCGGTGGACTGGCGACGCCTGGCGCTGAGCGGCGTGTTGCTGGCCGGGCACTGGGTGAGCTTTTTCGTATCAGTGAAAGTCGCCGGGGTGGCCATCGCGACGTTGGGCTTTGCCAGTTTCCCGGCGTTCACGGTGATTCTCGAAGGGCTGATCTTCCGCGAACGCATCCGCGCCAATGAAATCGTGCTGGTGGTCTTGGTCAGCGTCGGTCTGGTACTGGTGACCCCGGCGTTCGATCTGGGCAGCGGCGCGACCATCGGCTTGCTCTGGGCCGTGCTGTCCGGCCTGCTGTTTTCCCTATTGTCGTTGACCAACCGCGCCAGCTCCGGGCGAATCCCGGCGGTGCAGGCAGCGTTGTGTCAGAACGTCGTCGTGGCCTTGTGTCTGTTGCCGGTCGCGGCGCCGCAGCTAAGTGCGGTGCGCGCGCTGGACTGGCTGTGGATCGCCCTGCTCGGGGTGTTCTGCACGGGCGTGGCGCACAGCCTGTTCGTCGCCAGCCTGGCAGTGATCAAGGCGCGCACGGCGGCGGTGGTGTTCGCCATGGAGCCGGTCTACGGCATCACCATTGCCTGGCTGCTGTTCAGTGAAACCCCGACCCTGCGCATGCTCATCGGTGGCGCGCTGATCATCGTGGCGATCATGGTGTCGGCGCGAATGTCAGGCGGCAGCGACAGGAAAACCGCCGCTGCCGAGGCAGCCTCTCACTGAATGCGATCGTTGTGGCCGAGGTCGCGGTCAGGATCGATCTGATCGCGCACCCGCTGCTTCAATACCTTGGCCTCCGGGAAGCCGCCGTCGGCCTTGCGCTCCCAGATCTGCACGTCCGCGCAGGTGATGTGAAACACCCCGCCGGTGCCCGGCACCAATGACACTTTGCCCAGGTCTTCAGCGAAAGTGCTGAGCAGTTCCTGGGCCAGCCACGCCGCGCGCAGCAGCCACTGGCATTGGGTGCAGTACGTGATGACAACTTCGGCTTTGGCAACGGTCATGATCGCTGAAACTCCTGAGACAGAGGGCGCCGCTATAATAGCCGGCTTTACCGCTTGCCCCGAGACTCACAATGCGCCGTTTGCTGTTCTGCCTGCTGCTTGGTTTCCTTCCCCTGCTGGTTCACGCCAGTGACGCGCCACGACCGAAAGTCGGCCTGGTGCTGTCCGGTGGCGCGGCGCGCGGGCTGGCGCACATCGGCGTGCTCAAGGCGCTGGAAGAACAAGGCATCAGGATCGATGCGATTGCCGGCACCAGCATGGGCGCGGTGGTCGGCGGCCTGTACGCCTCGGGTTACAAGATCGACGAGCTGGAAAAACTCGCCCTGGGCATCGACTGGCAGGCGGCACTGTCCGACGCGCCGCCGCGTGAGGACGTGCCATTTCGGCGCAAGCAGGATGACCGCGACTTTCTTGTGAAGCAGAAACTCAGCTTTCGCGACGACGGCAGCCTCGGCCTGCCGTTGGGCGTGATTCAGGGCCAGAACCTCGCGCTGTTGCTGGAAAGCCTGCTGGCCCACACCAGCGACACCCGCGACTTCGACAAGCTGCCGATCCCGTTTCGCGCCGTGACCACCGACATCGCCAATGGCGAAAAAGTGGTTTTTCGCAAAGGTCACCTGCCGCAGGTGATCCGCGCCAGCATGTCGATCCCGGCGGTGTTCGCCCCGGTCGAGCTCGACGGGCGCCTGCTGGTCGACGGCGGCATGACCGACAACATCCCGCTGGATGTCGCACGAGAAATGGGCGTCGACATCGCCATCGTTGTCGATATCGGCACGCCGCTGCGCAACCGCAAGCAGCTGACCACGGTGGTGGATGTGCTCAACCAGTCGATCACCCTGATGACCCGGCGCAATTCCGAAGAGCAACTGGCGACTCTGCATGCCGATGACGTATTGATTCAACCTGCGCTGGCAGCGTTTGGCGGGACCGATTTCGGCAAGGCTCAGGAGATGATCGATGCCGGCTACCGCGCCACGCGAATCCTCGACGCGCGGCTGGCGCAACTGAAGCCGGCGCAAACCCAGGACACCGAACTCAACGCCGCCCGCCAGCCTGGGCAGCGCACGCCAATCATTACCGCGATCCGCGTCGAGAACGATTCGAAAGTCGATGATGACGTGATTCGCTATTACATCCGCCAGCCGATCGGCGAACCGCTGGATCTGGGGCGCCTGCATTCGGACATGGGCACGTTGTACGGCCTGGATTACTTCGACCAAGTGCGTTATCGCGTGGTGCACAAAGGCCAGGATCACACCCTGGTCATCAGCGCCAGCGGCAAGCGCAGCGGTACCGATTACTTGCGGGTCGGCCTCAATCTGTCGGACGACATGCGCGGCGACAGTGCTTTCAACCTCGGCGCCAGTTACCGCGTCAACGGCATCAATCGCCTCGGCGCGGAATGGCTGACCCGCGCGCAGATCGGCGACAAACAGGAGCTGTACAGCGAGTTCTATCAGCCGCTGGACGTCGGCTCGCGCTACTTCGTCGCGCCCTACGCGTCGTTCGAGGCGCAGAACGTTGACTCGGTGCTGGATAACGATCCGATCGCGCAGTATCGCGTCGAGCGTTACGGTTTCGGTCTTAACCTCGGTCGGCAGATCGGCAACAACGGCGAAGTGCGCTTCGGTGTCGGCCAGGCCTGGGGCAAGGCTGACGTGCGCATCGGTGATCAGGATCTGCCGAGCGAGAGCTTCAACGAAGGTTTCTATACCGTGAAGTATTCCTACGACTCGCTGGACAACGTGTACTTTCCGCACGAGGGCAAGGACGTCAGCCTGACGTTCGCCCAGTTCGAGCCAGGTCTGGGTTCAGACAACCGCTATCGCCAATGGGAAGCGAAGTTCGACAAGGCCATGAGCCACGGTCCCGACACACTGATTCTGGGCGGGCGCTATGGCCGCACACTGGACGATGCCAACGTAGTCACTTCAAGCTTCCTGCTCGGCGGCGCGCGGCAGTTGTCGGGGTTTCGTGAGGACGCGCTGTCCGGGCAGAACGTCAGCCTGATGCGCGCTGTGTATTACCGGCGCCTGACACCACGCTCCTATCTGCCATTGGACTTCCCGCTGTACGCCGGCGCTTCACTGGAACGCGGTCGGGCGTGGAACAACGACAATGAGTTCGACAGCGGCTACATCAATGCCGCGAGTGTGTTCATCGGCTTCGATACGCCGCTGGGGCCGTTGAATTTCACTTATGGGTTGAATGATGCGGATGAGCAAGCGGTTTATCTGAATCTGGGGCAGACGTTCTGACCTGAAACCGGCGTTGGCCGATCTGACGCCTTAGAGAGCAGGCTCGCTCCCACAGGTACAGCGAATTTCATTGTGGGAGCGAGCCTGATCGCGAAAGCGCTCTTGGATGAACCGGTATTCGTCGACACTCAGCGAATCCCTGCCAACAACGTCCGCGCTGTCTGCTTCAACGGTTCATCCCCTTCCTTGAGCAATTCATTGAGCAGCGCGATCGCACTGTCGATGTCGCCGTCGTCGATGCAGGTTTGCGCCTGTTCGAGCTTGCCGGCGGCCTCGGTTTCGCTGGACTCGGGCAATTGCAGATCCAGAGGCTGCAACACCAGTGACGGCTCGGGATCGCCGAATTCGTTGAGGAAGTCATCGTCGAGCGGCTGAGCGTCGGGTTCGGGAATCCATTCAAGCTCGGCTTCTTCGGCAGACGCAGCCTGTGGCAGTTCGAAATCGACCGGCAGCACTGACAGGCTGGTGCCCAGCTGCGGATCATCGATCGGCGGTGCTGCGGAATCAGTGCGGCTGTCGTTGAGATCCCAGTTCGAATCCATCGACAGCTCGCCCAGATTCAATTCGAAATCATCCTCGGGAGCGCTGAGCGTCGACGCGAGCGGCGCGGCCAGAATCGCTGCCGGGGCCGCGGGCAGCTCGGGCGCGTTTACCGTTGCTGCAAACGCCGCCGGTGCAACGCCGGCCAGTTTTGGATGGCGAGCGCGGGCTTCAACCAGTGCGTGATCATCAACGCCGAGCGCGCGCAGATGGTTTTCCTGCTGCTCAAAAGCGGCGCTGTCACCCTGCCGCCCCAGTACTTCAAGGAGCTGCAAACCAAGATCGGTACGCTCGGGTTCCTTGTGCAACGCATCACGCAGCAACCCCGCAGCTTCGCTGAGTCGGCCGTAGGCCAGATAGATCCCCACGGCCTCCAGCACGTCGCCGGCAGCGGGTTCGTCGCGATGATCGGCGGCCGCGTGCGAACCAACGGCATGTTGCAGTTCGGGTTCATCGACGTCGTCGGCACTCACAGGCAACAGCGGCAGCGGCGTGCCATCGACGGTCGAACGCTGCTGACGGCGGCGTATGAACAAAGCGGCCAGCGCGCCCAGCAGCACTATCAGCCCGCCGAGCAGTGGCCAGTTCAGGCCGTCATCGGTTGACTCGACCGGGGCTGAAACAGGGGTCGGGGCCGGCGCGACCACCGGCGGCGGCGCTTTCTGCAATTCGGCCAGACGGGTTTGCAAATCTTCCACCTGCTTCCTGCCGTCGGCTATTTGCACTTGCTGTTCTTGCAGTCTGAGGTTCTGTTCGTCGAGGGTCTTTTGCAGTTGCTGGGTCAGCAGCACGCTGGCCGCCAATTGCTCGGCCTGCGCGTCATTCGCAGGCGCGGCCGGCGCTGACGGCAAGGACGCCTCAGCACGTTTGCCCTGAGGCGCCTGGGCCGGTGCGGTGACAGGTTCGACGGTCGGAAAAGCGGAGGATTGCGGGCGCGGATCCGGCTCGTCGGTGGCCGGCACGATGCCCGGCGAACCCGGCGGGTCGATCAGCACCGTGTATTCACGCAGCAGACGGCCGTTGGGCTGATCGAGCTGCACGAGGAAATTCAGGAAGGGTTCGTTGACCGGTTTGCCCGACGTCACCCGGATCATCTGGCGATTGCCACGCAGGATCGGGGTGAACTTGAGGTCGTTGAGAAAGAACACCCGCTCGACGCCGGCGCGGCCGAATTCATCCGCCGAGGCCAGGCTGGCCGAGAGATCGTTTGGCGTCAACGTGCCGACATCGACCAGTGCGATGTCGGCCTTGAACGGCTGATTGAGGGCTGAGTGAACAGTGATTTCGCCCAACCCCAATGCCATCGACCAGGTCGAATAGCTGAATACACCGGCAGCGAGCAGCCATTTGGCGCCCCCGCGCAGCATGTGCCGACTTGCGAGCATGAGCATCCCTTAAATAAGCAAAACCGGTTTCTATGCGTTCGCACATCCGGTACGAACACGATATTGCCCAGTAGTTCTTATAGTCGGCTCAGCGCGATCTCTCAAAAAATCGCCGTCGGGATGTGCCTCAAGATTTTTCCAGATTGGCCAGAATGTGCCCGTGAACGCGCATGCACACCTTCAAATCCGCCTCGTCGACGCCTTCGAACAATTCGTGGCGCAGTTGTGTGGCAATGGTTTCGATTTGTTCGATCAGCGGCAGCGCAGGTGCGCAGAGAACGATTTTTTTCGCTCGACGGTCTTCCATCACCGACTGGCGTTGCACCAGTCCCTGGTTTTCCAGACTATCGAGCAAGCGCGCCAGAGTCGGGCCTTCGACGCCGACACTCTGCGCCAGTTCGCGCTGGGTCGGCGCTTCTTCAAAGCGCGCCAGATGCAGCAGTACCAGCCAGCGTGCCTGCGACAGGCCCAGCCCGGCAAGGCGGCGATCCAGTTCGGCACGCCAGCCACGGGACATCTGGGCCAGTTGCATACCAAAGCGATGTTGATCGGTTAACGGCATAAAACACTCACGGTCAGACTGAAAATACGGAAAATCTAATTATTAGTCAGCTAAGCATGGGTGGCAGTTATAGGCAAGAGTCGCTCTGTATTGAATCGTTACAACTGCGCAAAGATCAAAAGCCCCTCACCCTAGCCCTCTCCCAGAGGGAGAGGGAACTGAGTGGGGGATGCTTTTGAAATTCGCCAACGTCAAAGCGCTGTGCTGAATCCATAATCGACTCGATTTTGCGGGTCGACATATGACACCAGACCCCTCACCCCAGCCCTCTCCTCGGGGAGAGGGCTGGGGTGAGGGGGCGGGCAAGATTACATCTCGAATTCAGACTGCAACGCCGCCCGCACACAATAAAGCACGCCTTCAGGAACTCGCCCGGCGAACAATTCGGCGACTTCGGCGACGGACGGCAACTCGCCCTCGCCATCGAGAAACGCGTCCTGCACTTCACCCATCAGCTCTTCTGGCAAGTCCAGCGCTTGCTCCAGCGACAATTGCTGCTTGCCGATGGCTTCGGCGAGCATCGCGTAGACGTTCTTCTCCGAGCACTGCAGCTGCCCGGCGATCTGCAGCGGCGTCATGCCGGCGCGGGCCAGGGTGATCAGCTCGTGACGGACATCGGCCACCACCTTCGGCGCCTCGGCCTCGCCGCCGAGCACTTCGAGGAAGGCCTCGCCGTAACGCTCCAGCTTGCGCGCGCCGACGCCGCTGACCCGGGCCATTTCCGCCAGCGAGGTCGGCTGGCTGCGGAGCATTTCCAAAAGCGTGGAGTCGGGAAAGATGACGTACGGCGGTACGCCGTGTTCTTCGGCGAGCTTGCGCCGTAGTGCGCGCAAGGCTTCCCACTGTTCGCGCTCCTCGCCGCGCACCAGTTGGCTGGCCTGGCTCTTGCTGCCGGTCTTGGCGGTGACTTGCGGTTTCAGGTCGCGGCGCAGCTCCAGTTTCACTTCGCCTTTGAGCAATGGTCGGCAACTGTCATTCAAGCGCAGACCGCCATACCCCTCGTGATCGACATCAGCCAGCCCGCGCGCCACCAACTGGCGGAACAGGGAACGCCATTCGCTCTCGCTCAACGCCTTGCCAACGCCAAACACCGACAAATGCTGATGGCCGAAGCTGCGCACCTTTTCGTTGTCCTTGCCCAGCAACACGTCGACCAGATGACCGACGCCATATCGCTGACCGGTGCGGAAAATCGCCGACAAGGCCTGGCGTGCTGGCTCTGTTGCATCCCACGTCTGTACGCCGTCGACACAGTTGTCGCAATGGCCGCACGGCTCGGGCATGTCCTCATCGAAATAGGCCAGCAACGCCTGACGCCGGCAGCGGGTCTCTTCACACAGCGAGAGCATGGCGTCGAGCTTGTGCTGCTCCAGACGTTTATGCCGTTCGTCGCCTTCGGAGTTCTGCAGCATTTGCTTGAGCATCACCACGTCTTGCAGACCGTAGGCCATCCACGCATCCGCAGGCAGACCATCACGGCCGCCACGCCCGGTTTCCTGGTAATACGCCTCAAGGGATTTCGGCAGATCGAGGTGAGCGACAAAGCGCACGTTGGGTTTGTCGATGCCCATGCCGAACGCCACTGTGGCGACCATGATCAGCCCTTCCTCATTGAGGAAGCGCTTCTGGTGATAGGCGCGCAGATCGTTGGGCAGACCGGCGTGGTACGGCAGCGCCGGGAAGCCCTGTTCGCTAAGGAACGCCGCGACCTCCTCGACCTTTTTGCGCGACAGGCAATACACGATGCCGGCGTCGCTGCGCCGTTCGGCGAGGAACGCCAGCAACTGTTTGCGCGGCTGCTCCTTCGGGACGATGCGGTAGAAAATATTCGGACGGTCGAAGCTCGACAGGAAGCGTTCGGCGTTCTGCAGATGCAGGCGATCGACGATCTCTTCACGGGTGCGCTTGTCGGCGGTCGCGGTGAGGGCAATGCGCGGAACGTGGGGGAACAGCTCTGCCAACTGGCCCAGTTGCAGGTATTCGCGGCGGAAATCGTGGCCCCATTGCGACACGCAATGCGCTTCGTCGATGGCGAACAGGGCAATTTCCAGGCTTTGCAGGAACGCCAGCATGCGCGGCTGCACCAGGCGTTCAGGGGCGAGATAGAGCATTTTCACTTCGCCGCGCTTGATCCGCAGGGCGAGATCACGCTGTTGCTCGGCGCTCAGCGTGGAGTTCAGAGCAGCAGCGGCGACGCCCAGCTCTTCAAGGGTTGCGACCTGATCGTCCATCAGTGCGATCAACGGCGATACCACTACGGCCAGGCCTTCGCGCAGCAGCGCCGGTACCTGAAAGCACAACGACTTGCCGCCACCGGTAGGCATCAGCACCAGCGCATCACCGCCGCTGGCCACGCGCTCAATGATCGCACCCTGACGGCCACGGAAACTGTCGTAGCCGAAGATGTCCTTGAGGACGCGTTGAGCCTGTTCGAGCATAAAAACTCCAAAAATCTACCGATACATCCCTGCTCAGGCTGGTTCAGAGCAGCCTCGGCTGCTTAAACAAAACGTAAGAACACATTGCATGACCAGCGCAGCGCCGGCAGGGATCGCAAAACGCGGCAGTATACCCGAGGCCTTCGCCGCAGAGGGTGCCGCTGAGAAGACATCGCCCGACTTGCAACATATGCCCCCTGTAGGAGTGAGCCTGCTCGCGATCGCGTCAGCACATCGGACATTGAAGTGACTGGTATACCGCATCGCGAGCAGGCTCACTCCTACAGGGTTTTGTGTTGCGACCGGCAAATCTGCCAAGCGGCTGGCTAGAGCGCGCAAGAAGGCCTAGAATTCCCGCATTGTTTATTCCCCAAGGTAGCCCCGTAATGTCCTTCGCTGAGCAACTGACCCGCCTGCAAGTCTTCCTCGACGCCGACGAGCTGCACGAAGAGGCGCTGGATTACGTCGCCGCCCACGGTTACCTGACCGCACTGTCGATCTGCTCCGAAGACGTCCCCGAGCGCGAGTGGATCGATGCGCTGTTCGCCGAAGAGCCGCATTACAGCGATGAAGCCCAGCGTGCCGAAATCGAAGCCACGCTGATCGGCCTCAAGGCCCACATCGCTCGTCAACTGGCCTCGGATGAAGAATTCGAATTGCCGTGCGAACTGGACCTGGGCGAAGAGCCGGACGATTCCGAACTGCGCGGCTGGTGCATTGGTTTCATGGAAGGCGTGTTCCTGCGCGAAGCGGCCTGGTTCGAAACCGCCGAAGAAGAAGTCAGCGAGATGCTCCTGCCGATCATGGTCGGTTCCGGCCTGTTCGACGAACAACCGGAGTTTGAAGACATCGCCAAGGACGCCAACCTGATGGACGACATGATCGTTCAGATTCCGGAAGCCCTGACCGCGCTGTACCTGCTGTGCCAGGCGCCCGACGAAAAACCGGCGATCCTCAAGCCACGCCACCACTAAGACCTGGCCTATGGACAACCCCATAGGCAACCGCCCCCTGATGTTGCGTTACGTCCTGCTGGCCATCGGCTGGCTCAGCGTGGCATTGGGGGTAATCGGCATTTTCCTGCCGGTCCTGCCCACCACCCCCTTCCTCCTGCTCGCCGCGGCCTGCTTCGCGCGCAGCTCTCCGCGCTTCTATCGCTGGCTGGTCGAACATCCACGGCTGGGTCCATGGATTCGCGACTACCTCGAAGGCAATGGCATTCCACTCAAAGGCAAGGTCTACGCGATCGGGCTGATGTGGGTGAGCATTCTGTTCTCGTGTTATCTGGTGCCCCTGGTTTGGGCTCGAGGGTTCATGTTGACCAGTGCGGTGCTGGTGACGGTTTATATCTTGCGGCAGAAGACGCTGCACAAGCCTTGAACCGTGTTTGAACGAGAGCGAAACAGGGCACCCCGTTAATACCACTCGTCGGATACCCCCACCCACCTGTCAGATCTGACAGGTGCGCTAACCCGTCAATGCAGGTTCAATCACTCCATCACCCGGCTGGAGTGCATTCCCGTGTCGTTAACCATCTCAAGCCTGAATCTCACCTGATTCTCACCGAGTCCGACTGCACCGGTCGTCACCAGAAAACGCCTGAATTCGCTTACAGAGGACTTGCCTGATGCCTTCTCACAAGAACTTCCGCTTCCCTCCCCTCACCGAAGGCACTAACACACTGGCGCTGCGCCCCCTGCTGATTCCGGGGATGGTCGAGCCGGTGCAGGACGGCGATGGCGGGATCAGTATCCAGGTAGCCACCGACGACCCCGATGGCGTGCTGTGCGTCATCAATCCTTATCTGGGCCTCATGAGCGAGAGGGACAGGCTGGATATCTGGTGGAACAACGAGAAAGTGCTCGAACGCTTCGTGAAGGCCGACGAGGTCAATCAGCGGGTGTTCTTCTACTTGCCGACGCCTGAAGAGTCCGGCTGGGTCGAAAACTGCCATTATGTGCTGACCCGAGTGGGTGAAACCGAACCAGACCCGCCGTCGGCATCCTTGCGGGTGCTGATCAAACTGTACAAGCCGGGGAACTTTGACAGGGAACCTCATAAGGAGGACGGCCACTCAGAGTTGAACATCGTGCAACTGCCGCCCGAGCTGGTCGAACAGGGCGTGATAGACGCCGAATGGGCCAAAAATGGCGTGTTGGCGACGGTCCCTCATTATGTGTGTTGCACGCGCAACGACAAGGTCCGTTTACAGCTGGGCGAATACCGGCTTCCGGCGCACCGCATCACGCCGGAGCAAGCCGAAGGTCTGCAGCCGATCGAGATCCTTATTGATCAGGACGCCATTCTCGGCGCCGGTGACGGGCTCAAACGGGAAATCAGATACGACATCAATGACGAAGTCTGGAACTGGGCCGACCGCCACTCCAAACGCACCTACATCGACGTGGACGCCGGGGGCTGGCGCCTGGATCCACCGATCATCAAGGAAGCCGTCAACGGCGTCATTACCATCAGGGATTTGAACAAGCAGCCGGTGACTATTCAGATCTTCGTCAGCAGCCAGTACTTCGGCTTGGGCGACAGCGTGAAAATGACCTTCATCGGCACACCGCCGAATAACGGTGAACCGATCATCTGCAGTGAAACCCGCGACATCGACAACATCCCTTCCGTGCTGGACATCAACGTGCCCTATGAGTTGATCAGGGCCATCGCCCAAGGGCGCGCCGATGCGTCTTACATTCTCTACAAAAAAAACGGGGACGACCCGCTGTCTTCAAAGCGTGCCTTTGCAAGGGTAGAGGGCGACGTCAACATGCTCCCCGAGCCGAACATTCGTGAGCTGATCGGCGATACCCTCGAACCGGACGAGCCTTACGCTACGGTCGACGTGCGCTACGCGATGAAAAATGGCGACCTGATCTGCCTGAGATGGTCTGGCATCAAGTCCGATGGCGACACCTATCTGCATGAGGTTTCCCATATCGTCAGCGAGAACGAAGCCAAGGACGGGCTGGTGACGTTCTACATCGACGCGGAGCACATCAACGTGCTTGAAAACGGCACGCTCGACCTGTTCTACGTGGTGGCAAACGATGCACCTGGCCTCCTCGACATAAGAGAGTCGGAGCGGCTGCTGGCCAGGATTGAAAAGGTCCGCGCGACGCTGCCGGCCCCCGAAGTGGAAGAGGCCGATCCGCCGGGGGATGTGCTGGACCCGTCCAAGGTGTTCGATAAGGTGCATGTGTATATCAGCGAGGCGAAGACCCTCAGGGGCGATATTCTTGCGTATTACTGGCGCAGTCCCAATCCCTTCGCCAGCACCAGCGACTGGTTGCCCATCACCACAGTGACTGAAGGCCAACCTGTACGTTTTCAGGTGGACGCTGAATTCGTGACGCCCAACATTGGCCAGCATGTGAAAGTGCGCTACTCGGTGTTGCGGGCGTCGAACAAACAATACGAGCACTCGGCCACGCTCAATTTGCTCATAGGCGAACTGGTCGGTGAGTTACCGCCGCCCGAGGTGGTGCAGGCACCCGACAAGACGCTCAACCCAATGGATGGGTTGAGCGGCGTAGACATCAACGCCAGTTACTCCAGCATGAACCCGGACCGGGACATGATCCGATTAAAGTGGTTGGGAACGCCCGGCGCGGGCACCTCTGATGATCTGGAGTTGCCGGGCAGCCCCGCAGGCACCGTGCAATTCCATTTACCACCTTCGGTGATTGGCGCCAATATTGCGAGAACGGTGTCGGTTGAATACGAAGTAACCCGCTATACCCTCACAACGCCCTCGCAAATGCTCGACCTGTATGTTTCAGACTTCCAGGACCCCGAAAACGAACTGCCCCACCCGCAAGTACCTCAAGCACAGAACAAAGTCCTGGATCTGATGACATTCAGCGGCGATGCAAAAGCTGTCCTCGCTATATGGCCCTACATTGCACTGAAACAGCGCCTCTGGTTCTACCTGACAGGACAAACAAGTTCAGGCGCGTCCCATACGATCCCGCTAATCACCGGCCAGGAAATAACCTCGACCCAAGTCAGCAGCGGACTCAACGAAACCTTGCCCAGAAGTGAACTGATGAAACTGGGCCACTCCACGCCCGCCACTGTGATTTGCAAAGTGGCATTCGATGGCAGTGAAAAAGAGGACACTGCCTGCATATTTCCACAGTTGCCCCTGACCATCAGAACCCGCTACGACTACGTGCAACCGGTCATCACCGGTGTGACAGACTCGCGGGGCGAGGTGGAAGAAGGCGGCAAAACCCGTGACGAAAAAGTCACCGTCACCGGCACGGCCACGCGTGGCGAAACGGTTGAGCTGTTCGATGGAACGACGACATCAATGGGTACGGCGCCAGTGGACGCCGACAGCACCTGGAGCCGCGAGATCGGCCCATTGACCGAGAAGTCTTACCGCATCAGCGCCAAGGCTCTTTATGACGCCGACCCGGTGTCCAGCGAGCCGCGAACATTCAACGTGAAATTCGCACAGACGCCGGAAATTCTTGTGGTCAGCGATTCACGGGGGGACGTTGCCCATGGGGCAACCACCTATGACAACAGCGTGCTGGTGGCCGGCAGCGCGACGCCAAACCTGCAGATCAAACTGCTGGAGAACAAACAGCCGCTCATTACCCTTGACGTCGACGATAAGGGTGACTGGAACCACCGCCTCAACGATCTGCAAGTTCGCAGCTACAGCCTCACTGCCGAGGCGTTGTACGAGATAGACCCTGCGACCAGTCCGCCGCGGGATTTCGTCGTGGCGCAAGCGGTCACACCGACGATCTCCCGTGTGAGTGACCTGCGCGGTGAAGTCGCCGCCAATGGTACGACCTACTACCGGACCGTCACCCTGACAGGCAAGGCCAGTCCAAACGAAAAGATCATTCTGCTCAATGCCGGTGCGGCCGTCGAAACGGTGAGTGTCAACACCAGCGGCGATTGGCAATATGTTTTCAGCAGCCTGAACCTGAGCACTTACCGCCTGACCGCGAGAGGCGATTACGGCAGCAATCCGGAGTCCAGTCCCCCTCGGGTCTTTACAGTTGCAGCCTTTATTTCACCGACGATTACCACGGTCACCGACTCGGTCGGCACGGTGGGACCGAACGAAACGACCTATGACACCGCAGTGACCGTCAAAGGCGAAGCCACCCCGCGCGAGCAGATCCAGATGTACGACAATGGCGCCCCCGTTGGTACTCCGGTCACCGTCAATGCTGATAAACAATGGACAACGTCTGTCACCGGTCTGGCCATCCGCTCGCACAGCCTGACTGCCTTGGCCATGTATGACGTGGTTCCGGTAGAGAGCCCGGCGAGAGCCTTTAACGTCGCCGCCCACATCGCGCCGACACTGACGTCCGTACATGATGGCGTCAGTGAAGTCGGTAACGGCGGAACAACCAAGAATACCTCGGTCACCTTGCGTGGCAAGGTTACGCCCAACCACGAGGTGCAGGTCTACGACAACAACAATCCTAAGCATACGGTGAGAGCGGTTGGTGACGCATGGAGCACAACGTTGGCAGTCGGTTTGGGGGCGCACTCCGTAAAAGTAAAAGCGGTCAGCACCGGGCAGGATTCAAATTCCCGCAGCTTCAATGTGATCTCTCCAATACCGCCACTGTACTTCAATACAAATCCCGTAACCTTGAGCGGCAGGATCTATCTCATTCCGGGGAGCTCAGTATTGCCAGCCTTCGGCCCAGGCACTTCGGTGCAGCACCAGGCGAGTGGAGGCCAACCTTCCTACGCTTATAGCACCAGTAATGGCAACGTTGCTGCCGTGGATTCGCAAAGTGGACTCGTCACTGCGCGAGGTAACGGCAATGCAACGATTTCGGTAAGGGATCAGGCGGGACAAGGAAAAAGCTATTCGGTGTCGGTAACAGGAGTGACGCAATGTTATGGATTAAGCGCAAACTGGTTGTCCAGGGTAGGTGATGAGGCAAGAAGTCGAGGGCTGAGGTTGCCTTCAATGGGCGAGTTACGAGCAATAAGCAGTGCTTTTGGAAATCGTTGGCCATTGGGTAATTCATTCTACTGGTCTAATGAGTCGATCCTTTATTGGCCCAACCCCAATCCGTACTATCACTGTAGAAATCTGGTTACAGGGGAAGAAAAAACGATTATGAACCTGAATGTAGTACCCGGAGTGGGCATCACACCTTGAGCATTTCAAATGTGGGACCGGGTTTGCACGCGAAGGGGCCATACCTGCCAACAAAAAATCCCCAGCCAAACCCGATGAAGGCGCGCCATTGCGCCAAGGAGGGAATCCTTCACCCTGCTGGCGGCTGCATTGGAGCAGCGGATGGCTACGGCACAGGTAAAACCAATTAACAGAAATACCAAGGCCGCTGCTCCTCGACAGAACTGCGGCCATAAAGGTGTCTCATTGATTACGAGACACCTTCCCTCTACCAAACAATCATTAAAAGCTGTACCGCCACCCCAGATTCACCCCGTAAGGCTGTTCAATATGCTTCCCCTTGGCATAATCCAGGTCGAAGTGCATCTGCCACCGCTCGGACATCGCCACAGCCACCCCCGCCCCAAACTCCGCCCGGGAGCCTGACAAATCGTTGTTGAACACGTTGTTGTTGACTTTCACTTCGTTGTTCGAAGCGAACTCGTGAGCAATCGCCGCACGTACATAAGGCTGGGCAACAGCACCGTCGGCGAAACCGAAGTTTCGCCCCACCGTGGCCCCGGCCTTGCCGAGCAGTGAGCGCATGCGATCGCCGTCGGCGTCCATGTCGTTGTCCAGCGTGTAGTGCTTGCCCTGGATCTGCACCGCCGACAGTTGCGCGAACGGTTCGACGAAGTAGTCGTTGGCCAGTTTGATATGCCGACCGAACTCGGCGGAACCGCCTACACCCCAGTTGTCGTAATCGCCTTTGGTGCGGCTGCCATCGCTCAGGTTGACTTTGGATTCGTTACGAAACCGGTTGAACTTGAGCACGCCGTCGAAGTAGTAACCGGTGTCACTGTCGAGCCACGTGACATAGGGACCGACGTAGTAACTTTTCACCGTACCCGAGGTTCCGCGATTCAGATCCAGATCGGATTCGCTCGTGCCGGCGAGCACCCCGACCAGCACCTGGCTTTCGCCCACCCGCGCATCGGCGCCGAGGGAGAATCCCTGTTGTGTTTGCTGATAACCGACACCTGACCCATCAGCGACGTCGTGTCTGTTGCTGTAAACACGACTCCACCCCCCGCCCTCGCCACCGTTCAAACGCAACTCACCCATACGGCTGCGCAACGACGACAGCTCGCCATACCAGACGGTTGGCGCTGTGTTGAACAAGGCCAGTACCGAGCGCGCGCCCGGGCTGATGACTTCGGTGGTCGGGTCGAGAAACCACTCCTTCGCTCCCCCGTCGATTTCCCGGCTGGCCAAACCGTACGACCAGGTGCCGACATCCACTCTCTGATCGCCGGCCAGCGCAAAGTTCGCTCCATCGCTTGTGCCGGTACGCACTAGCGTCAATTGCTGAGGCGACGCCGCATCCAGCCCCGAAGCCTGCACCGCGAGATCGAACTGCCCCTCTGACTGACCAAGAACATTGAGGAAATCACTCTGCCCGTTGGCAAAATCACCTTTCATCTCAAACGTGCCGTTACCGGCGAGTGTGCCGACCGTAAGTTGATAGTAGGTCGTGGGTGCCTGGGCTGCGCCGAAAGTAACCCGGCCGCCCTCCAGGCGCATTGCGCCAACAGAGTCATTGCCAGTGAGGGTCCAGTTTGAATTGTCATTGATGTTGACGCTGGCGACCTTGTCCAGACGACCGGTGAATTGCGACTGATCCTGCAGAGTGACGTTGGCCGTCGAGCCGTCCTCAACCAGCACGTCTCCGGTCATATCGCCTCGGTCGAAAATGAAATCAGCCGTGCTGGAACCCGTCACTGAAAAGTTACCAATCAACGTACTGTTGCCAACCGTTACAGCCGCGGTCGAAGCCTCTCGAACCGCCAGCAATTGATTATCGCTACCTCGCAAAGTGGAGTTGTTCAGCACCTCGATGCTGACGTTTGCACCACCGGCAACTTCTATCGCCGGCCCATTGCGCCCCTCTACACTGGCACCGTCCAGTACCAGCGCATTGCTGCCTGAAACGGACGAGTCATTGACCATCCGCACACCCGCCCGGTCGCCGCTGATACGAGTACCGTCTGTAGCGTGCACTTCACCGCCGATCATATTCAGGCCGACACTGCCCGCGGCCTGTCCCGTCACTTCACTGCCGATCAGTGTCAGGTTGCTTAACGCGGTTATCTGTATCCCGGCTTCGCCCCCCCTGAATTGACTGTCAGTCGCGGTGACAGTCGACCCTTGCGTCGAAGAGAAAAACCGATTGACCATCATTCCTATCGAGTCGCTGGTGACATCGGCCTGCACAAGATTGCCTTGACTGGCCGTGATGGAAATCCCCTCAATGCCACTTTCAGCATTCACCGTCGCGCCATTGATGTTCAGTGTCGATCCGGAAATCACATTCAGGGTATGAGTCATGGCCTGGGCAAGATTCAGTACTCCGCTATTGCGCACCAGGTAATCAGTGGGCGGCACTGTCGAGTCCACATCCAGCGTACGGTTATCGACGATGACCGCCAACGCGGGTGAACCCAACATAAAAAATGCCGGTATCGCTACCAGCATTCGAAAGCTTCCGGTGGAAGCGACTCTGCGGAATGAAAAGACTTCGAGTTTCATGATTGACTATCCTTCGATTAATTAACTCCGGCAAATTTGTTTGCCAGCCAGACAATTCAGCGTCGAACGATACCGATTGCCACAACCCAACCAACGTAGGATTTTTCTGAAATACGCAGGTGAAAACTCCTTAAATAATTCCTAACAATTTTCCACTGGCTACTCGTTACATATTTGAAAAGGAAGGTACATGCAGTACCTTCCCTGGCGACTTCAGCACTTTTTTAGGGCAGGGGGCATGAACCACCCGACGGATTAACCATATAAACCCTTACCGAATGTTCTGCAGAGGGTGTGTCGCGCCCATCGATAAGAGCCGAGTAGCGAATACCTCCCCACGCGTTTCCCGTGGTCAGGACAGCCGGATCATAGGGGATCCTTACAATGAACCCGTCGGCTGCCTCCTGATCGGAGGGGGTATAGGTAACTTTGGCTTCGGTATCGTCTTTAATTGTACCTGCGGCGTCACTGTAGCCTTGATAAGTGAACGTCAATTCCTGTTCTGCCAATTGAGGCTCGCCCCCCGCCACCAATACTTCGACTACTACGCCGGCAACGTCATGCCTTCGCAAAGACGAGCAATTGAGCAAGCCTAAGTCTTGGTCGAGGTGTTGGAACTTCACTTCCGGGACAACACCTGGACGAATAAGCACATCAACATCGGTCGGCATCGAAACATCGACGTTATCGTTTACAGGGTGGGCGATTACATAATGGGCCTTGATCGGATTACCGTTACCTGCGCCGTCGAAAACGCTCCATTCAACAGTAAATTCCAATTCGGTTGGAAGCGTAGTACCGATTGTTACAACCCCGCCGTCTGCGGCGTCTACCGGCTCACCCTTCCAGTAAAGTTGTACCTCATCATTCTCCTTGGCCCCGGTATAGAGCGGAGCCGTCACAACTACCGGACCAGTGTTATCCGCTTCCCTCAACTGATTTGGAGCCCCGCCAGAGTCGCCTTGTACTGTCACTCTTGGCAGATCGGGGTTAGGGTTGCCTGGCTTGTCTGGATCAATTGGCTCGCCTGGCTTGCGCAAATCCACGCTGATGTTGTTCAGCTCGATCGGAACAAGAGGATGAGGGACACCCTTGCGCTTTATCTGATAACTGGCTGTAACAGTCTTCGGGCCCGCATTGTCGTTGAAGACATTGCGGAAGGGCACATCGACATAAAAGGGAAACCCGGGAATCGTGAGAGCCGACTGTAACTGGCCATCCCAAGTGACTTCCAACTGATCGCCTTCAATAAAGTTGGTGTATTCATCTTTAATCCCGACACCAATCGGCTGCTGAGCATCCGCCAGATCAATCAGGTTATCGCTATACAGGGGAATATCCAGGGGCTGCAAATCTGCTGGTGGATCTGTCAGCGTGACGTTCAAGCGTTTATAAGGTGAATGAAGGCTTTTATTGCCCTTGCGATCCGTCACCTGCCAATAAATAGCCCTTAATCCCTCTTCATCGTCCAGCATTGCCGCGGTCAGTTGAAATTCCAGAGGCGTAGTCAGATCCTTACGAGTAATTGTTCCAATCAACGTCGGCAAAGGTACGGAAGTGCCAATAAAACACTCGACTACATCATCGAGCATGCTGCCGACATATTCCTCAACAGTTATCAGCACATAACCATTATCGTCGAGATATTTTTTAGTGATACCGTCACGCTCTACTTCGGCGGGAACAATGACCTCTGTTATCGGCAGCGGCGCACGTCTGTCAACATTAATCTCCACGGGTGTTACTTTACCGATGTTCCCACCTTGATTGAGGTAGTAGCTCAATTCATGTGGTCCCTCTTTGTCGGTCAGGTTGGCCGGCAGCGTCATAGGGATCAAGAGAATGGTTGAGTTAAGAGGCGTGGTGTAGTTAAATCGCGTTTCCGCCAAGCTCCTGCCATCCCACATCAGATCAATATACCCCGACACGGGGGGATCATCATCTGCTTGTGGAGGCCGAGGCACATTTACTTTTAATGGCAAGCCCTGTAATGAAAGCGGAAGCTGATTTTTATCATCACCTAGAGGAGGCAGCACGGGATTATCAGGGTGTATTTGAGGGGGCTCTGCATCCATCTTCGGGGCTGCAAGACGGATTCGCTTATAATCCAATCGACTTTGCTGTGCAGGGGTGAGTTTTTTATAAACGGTCATTTTATCGCTCCTAGAGAGAACGCCCACGCATACGCAACCACGCAGGCATACGTTTAACACTGGTTAAACTTCTTGCAATTGAAAGGCATTACTCAAGTCAGACACGAAAACGTGAAATTCAGGAACTGCTTATTTCAACAAGCCTGGCAACTTCGCAGACAAGTGTTCTGCAAACTTTTGACCCCATCCGGAATTCTCGCAGGGCGAACCGCAGTAATCCTCGCCCTCCTTCTCGGAACAGACAATACCGCTGGGCAGGGTTCTATTAATAATGACGAGCTCCTCTTTTGAACTGCCCACGCCGCCCTTGGCTTTCTTAAGTGTGTAATGACACAGTGCAGAGCCATCATTCACCATAGGGGCAATCAAACGTTCAAAGTCCGCGACATGCACTTCAAAACCGTCACGCGCTTGCGCCTCGCTCAATATCGTGAGGAACTTGTCTGTCACTCCGGGAATAGGGTCAGAGCCATTCAGTCCTTCAGATCCTTGCCAATGCACAGTCACTTCATCATCTTTGTCGAAGGCGGCATTCCCCTCGATTTTCACCCAGACCCCTTTCCAGAGTCGCGGACATGCACAACAGTCAAGAACACCATCCCTGGTTGCATGTGGAAAGGATGGCTCCTTCAGGTTTTCGATTACCACAATCGATACATTGACTGACGTTGTCAGAGCCCGTTGCAGATTGACGTTGTTGCTGGTCGTGTAATAGACCGGTAATGCAGGGTTATCCCGGTCCTGGTCAATGATCGTCCAGGGAATGGTGAACGGCACGCGCTTACCGGCTACATCACCGGGCTGGACGATATATTGTGCGGCAGGGGTGGTGATTGCTCCCCAGAACAGGCTGATTGTCTGCCCGGCAAGTGGCGCATCAAACAGCGCGAGAATTCCTCCGGCGGGCTCGCCAAAATCATCCGACGTCAGCGTGTTGAGGAGTTTCGAATTAACGCCGTAAATTTCCACTTTTGCCAGATCAGGGTTGAGTAATGCCGGGGCATTGGCATGGTCCTGTCCGGCGAGAGTCAAATCTACCGGGACCCGGGTTTCCAGAGAGGATGGCGTGGTGCCTGAAGGACGCCGCACTCTGTAAGTCACCGAAGCCGTCAAGGGCCCCAGCCCCTTGGCTGTCAGGGCTGACCAAGGCACCGGCACGACCACGGGAAAGCTGGAAGGATCAACCGGCGCCGGCGCTAGCAGTGTGCCATTCCAGTCGAGCAGAATTTCGTTGTCACTGCCTGGATTGTCATAACGATCGATTTCTACCGTCACGGCCCCCTGAGCCACCGCACCTTCACGGGCATGCTGACGGTCAATCAACCCTCGGTCCGACAACGGCACGCGAGGCGGTTTGAGATTTCCGGGCGCCGGGAGCAGATCGACAAACAATTCCAACAGTTCTGATCTGGGGCCTTTATTACCCGACCAGTCTCGTAGACGGTAATAGATATAACGGGTTCCCTGACCCCGATCACGAATGTCCTGTTCGCGCATGGTGATAAACAGTTCGTTACGGTCAATGTCTGTCTGACTGAATTCCTGTTCGTCAATCTCGGTTTCCGAATCGGAAGGTTTATCCGTATCGGTCCAGAAATAAATGGCTCTGTCCCGGGCTTTTATTCCCACATAACTGCGCACTTGAAAACGAACCTGTCCATGTTCCTTCAAGTAGTCGTCGGTAATATTGCCGACGACATCCAGCATTTCCAGCACGGCGGGTTCCTGACCATCATCCGGGGCCACCCGGTCCACAGTAATACGTTTTTTCTCGGACTCAGCAGGGTTGCCCCCCTGGATCAGGATGTAAGACAGGTCGTAGATGCCATTGTCCAAATAGTCTCTGGGCACTGATACGATCTTGTTCCCAGGGTCGATGGGAACTGGAAATTTAAATTCATTGACTTCGCGAAAGGCATCCCCAAAAGGGCGGAATCCCACTTTGATCACATCAGGTCCGAGAGTAGGATCGGTTGAGAAGTTCCACTCTGGAACAATCAACTGCAGATCACGGTTCAACTCCGTACGCGGCAACAGTCCGTCGGGACTCTCTGCACCGTGTTCGTCCTTGAGAATGACCGGCACTTGCGGAACCGGCAAAGCGGTGACCCCTGATGGTTGCGGATTTGCACTGTGCGGGCCTTGTGTGTGTTCCGGGGGCTGCATGTAGGACGCTCCGCGACAATTGATCAAACGCTGGTGTGCGGGTATCGACACGTTGATACCGCTGCTGCATGGGTTCGATTTAATGCGCAATGGCGGGTGCTGCCTACTGTCAGAAATTACAGGTTTCGCTACCGCTTGTCGGAATTAGCTCCCGGCTTAGTCCCATTAAACGGAATGTTTGTCAGTTGTCTCGCAGACGGGGATTTCGAGCTACACGACCTTGCTTCACTGCCTGCAGCTACGCCAGAATCCGCCGGCTGTGCGCTTGGGGGACGGATTATATTGAGGGTCGGTCGCTGACGAATCAGTGATCGGATTTGACCGTCCGCCCAACATCAGGGCGCATCAGCCTGCTCGCGAAGACTGACGGAATACAACGCCTTGCCTTCAGGCAGAAAAAACCCGCCGCCCCGGTTGAACGGGACGGCGGGTTTTGTCGTTTAAAACTGCGCTTACACCGTATCCACCTTCAACGAATGATCATTGAGCATCCCGCTGATGATCGTCGCCGTGTCATGCCCGCCAGCCACCATCCCACCCGCCCCCGGCGTCACGCCGTAGTGGCTGGCGAGGTTGACGCCAGCGAGGTCGATGGTCTGGTTCGGCGTGGCGCCGGCCATGGCGCTGATGTCGATGCTGGTCATCACCGAAGCACCACTGCCGCTGACGGTGAAGTGCAGGTAGTCGTCCAGCGACGCGGTGCTGGCGTTTTCGCCTTGCAGCAGTTGCGACAGGTCGAGCTTGTCGGTGCCGGGGGTGAAGTCGGTGATCAGGTCGTGGCCGCTGTTGCCCTTGAGCCACTGGAAGGTGTCGGCCCCTGCCCCGCCCGTCAGTGTATTGTTGCCCATGCCACCGATCAGCAAGTCATCGCCAGCGCCACCGTTGAGGAAGTCGTTGCCGAGGCCACCGTTGATCACGTTGTTGTTGCCGTCGCCGGTGAGGCTGTCGTTGAAGTTTGAGCCGAGCAGGTTTTCGATGCCGGTCAGCGTATCGGTACCAGCGCCGAGGGTGTTTTGCGCACCGAGCAGGCCGAGGTTGACGGTTACTGCGGCCGTGGCGTGGGCGTAGCTGGCGGTATCGCTGCCGGTGCCACCGTCGAGCAGGTCATTGCCGGCGCCGCTGTAGAGCAAATCGTTGCCTGCGCCGCCGTGCATTTCGTTGTTGCCGGATCCGCCGCTGAGCACGTCGTTGCCATCGCCGGCATTGATCACGTTGTTGCCGCTGCCCGCCACCAAGACATCGTCGCCAGCCGTGCCGGTCAGGGTGTGGCCGTCCTGATAGCTGATGCTGACGTTGGCCGTGTCGCTGCCGCCGTGGTTGTCGTTGGCGGTGTAAGTGCCGTGATAGTCCGGCGTAATGTCATGGGCCCCGGCGTAGTTGAGGGTCATGGTCAGTTGATAGTTTTCCCCCGCGTTCGGGTTGCCGGTGCCCGTAGGATTGGCAATGTTGGTGATGTGGATCTGATAGATACCATCGGCCGACGCGGTCAGGGTTTGCCCGTCCGCCAGTGCCATCCAGGCGCCGCCGTTGAGCGAGTACTCCATGCCGACATGACCGGCAGCGAGGTTGTGATCCAGATTGAGGGTTTCGCCCTGACGCAGGTGGACGGTGATGCGGTCTTCATCGTTGGCGTTGCTGTTGCTCACCATGCCGAGATAACCGCTGACTACCAGCACGGCGGTCATGGTCGCGGCATTGGCGCTGAAGGCGCTGCGCACATTGGCCAGGTTCTGGTTGGCCGAGTTATTGGTCTGCCCGGTGAAGCCGATCAGGCCACTGCCGGTGAAGTCCGCCGCTTTTGACACCCACCCGGTGTTGAAACTGGTTGGCGTGGCGCTGAGGGCGTCGCCGTTCGGATCGGTGTCGTTGGCCAGCAACAGCTCGCCCGGCACCACGATGTTGCCCGAGAGCACGTTGGTGATGACGTGATCGTCCATCGCCACCGGCGGCGCGTTGGGAATCACTTTCACCGTCAGCGTGGAGCTGGCGAGGTCGCCGTCGTTGTCGCTGACGCTGAAGCCGATGTTTTCGGTGATCACCACGGCGGTGGTTTTCTGCGAGGTGTAGCTGTATTCGCCGGTATCCAGGTTGATCACCAGCGTGCCACTGTTGTTGGTGGCGATGCTGACGGTGTTGTTCGCCGTGTTGAAGGTGCCGTGGTTGGCGCCGCCGCTCGCGGTCAACGACCCCTGGCCACCGAGGGCTTTTGGATCGTAGGTGTAGGTGGTGCCGTCGACCATGATGGATTTGATGAAACCGCCATCGGCGCCGAACGAACCGCCCTCGCCCAGCAGCGAACCGGTGACCGGCGCGCCCTGCACGGTGCCGGACAATACCGAGTTGAGCTGGTTGAGATCGGTGACCACCACCGCATTGGTGTTGGTGTGGCTGATACCGTCGTATGCCAGCGGATCGAGGTAGGCGTTGCTCACACCGTTGCCCAAGCCAATGGCGTAGTTCTTGATGTTGTTGGCATCGAGGAAGTTTTTCAGCGCGGCTTCGTCAGCGCTGCCGATGTCGCCCTCGTTGGGCTTGCCGTCGGAGAAGAAGTAGCCGACGTTTTGCGCCCCGGTAAGTTTGCCTGAGGTGTTGAACGCGTTCTGCATCACCGCCACGGCAGCGTCGTAGTTGGTGCCGCCGCCGGCATTCAGACCCGCAAGCAGCGTCTTGGCGGTGGCGACATCGACCCACACCGTGGTGCGGTCGGCGGCATTGCTGCTGAACGTCACCAACTGCACTTTCACATCGCCCAGATCATCGTACTTGTCGAGCAGGGCACCAATGGCCTGCTTGGCCAGCGCCAGCCGCGACAGACCAGATACACCGGAGGCATCGGCCATGCTGCCGGAGATGTCGAGGACGATGAGCACGTTGGAATCGATCTCCACCGCCGTCACCGAACGATCCGAGGCAACGGCTTTCGGCACATCGTCGACGATGTTCACCACGAGGGTGCTGGTGGTGGCGTTGCCCAGCGCATCGGTGGCTTTGTAGGTGAACGTTTCGCTCAGGGTGTTCGGCCCGTCGTTGGCGTTCGGCGCGGTTTTCGGCGCCGAGGTCAGCGTATAGGTGTAGGTACCGTCGGCGTTGAGCTGCAGTTGTCCGTAGCTGCCGGTGGCGTTGCCGACCAACGTGTACGTAATCGCGCCGCTGCCGCCGCTGACCGAACCGACCAGCGTGCCGGAGGCGGTTTCGCCGGTATTGCCCGGATCACTGCCGGTGACTGTGCCGGGGGCGAGATCCAGGCCATCCTTGCTCAGGTCGAGGGCTTTTTCGTAGACGGTGACGTCGGTGTCGCTGACGGCAGTCAGGCAACTGTTGTGCACGTCGATGGTGATCGTCGTGGTGCTTTCGTCGCCATCGGCATCGCGCACGGTGTAGGTGAACACATCCACCGCGCCCGGGCCGTTCACCACATTGGGATTGCTGTGATAGACCGCGTTGCCGTTGGCATCCAGGGTCAGATAGCCGTAGGTGCCGTTGATCTGCGAATTGAGTCCGCCGATGGCCGACGTCGAGGTGTCGGCACCGGCGCGCACGCCGACCACTGCGCCTGTGGCCGCCGGGCCGTCAGCACCGCCGATGTCGTTGTCCAGCACATTGCCGCTGACGGTGCCGCCCTCCGCCACCGAAGCGGCATCCGCGTGCGCGGTCGGTAGGTCATCGACGATATTGACGTTGATCTGACCGCTGGACGTGCTGCCATCGGTGTCCGTGCCGACCACGTCGAAGTTCTCGCTGAGGCTATTGGCACCGTTGGCGTTCGGATGGGCTTCGTTGTCGGCGAGGGTGTAGCTGTAACTGACCACACCGGTAGCCGGGTCGTAACCAGTGATGGTGAAGGTGCTGCCCAGCGGCGAGACCACGGACTGCGGCAAACCGGCGGCGACGCCGTTGCTGATCACGGCAATACCGCCGACCGTCAGGGTTTGCAGGCCATCGAGAGCGGTCACGGTGAAGCTGCCGCTCTGGGTCAGCGCCGAGGCATTGGGAGTGCTGCCGTCGCTGAGGTTTTTCTCGTAGACGCTGAGCTCGCCGCCCTTCACGTTTAGGCCATCGAGGCACACCGGATCGTCGTTGTTGTGGATGTTCAGCACCAGGTTGGCGGTGCTGGTGTCACCGTCGGAGTCGGTGATGGTGTAGGCGAAGGTTTCCGTGCCGTTGCCGCCGCCGTGGAGGTTTTTGAAGTCAGCGTCGTTGGCATCCAGCGTGTAGGTGTAAGTGCCGTTGGCGTTGAGTACCAGCGTGCCGTAGGTGCCGGTGAAGGTGCCGGCGGTCACCGGGCCACTGGCGACGCGGTCGGCGCCTTGCACGTCGTTGTCGAGGACGTTGCCGGTCAGGGTCAACTGGGCTTCGGTCGCGTTATTGGCGTTGCTGTCGTTCAGCGCTTTCGGCACGTCATCGACGATGCTCACAACGATGCTGCTGGTGACGACGTTACCCAGCGAATCGGTCGCCTGATAGGTGAAGGTTTCGCTCAGGCTATTGGCGCCGTCGTCGGCATGCGGCGTGGTCGTCGCGGGTGAAGTCAGGGTGTAGGTGTAAGTGCCATTGGCATTGAGAACGATCTGTCCGTAATTGCCGGTGGCGCTGCCGACCAGCGCATAGCTGATCGCGCCGACCGCGCCAGTGACCGAGCCGACCAGCGTGCCGGAGGCGGTTTCACCAGTACTGTTCGGATCGCTGCCGACCACACTGCCCGCCGCCAGATCCTGGCCGTCCCTGTTCAGGTCGAGGGCTTTTTCGTAGACGGTGACGTCGGTGTCGCTGACCGCTTTCAGGCAGCTGTTGTAGACATCGATGGTGATCGTCGTAGTGCTTTCATCACCATCGGCATCGCGCACGGTGTAGGTGAATATGTCCACCGCGCCTGGGCCGTTCACCGTGTTGGGATTGCTGTGATAAACCGCGTTGCCGTTGGCATCCAGGGTGAGGTAGCCGTAGGTGCCGTTGATCTGCGAATTGAGTCCACCGATGGCCGACGTCGAGGTGTCGGCACCGGCGCGCACGCCGACCACTGCACCGGTGACCGCCGGGCCATCCGCGCCGCCGATATCGTTGTTGAGCACATTGCCGCTGACGGTGCCGCCCTCCGTCACCGAAGCCGCGTCTGCATGGGCGGTCGGCAAATCGTCGACGATGTTGACGTTGATCTGGCCACTGGCGGTGCTGCCATCGGTGTCGGTCGCGACGACGTCGAAGTTTTCGGTGAGGCTGTTGGCGCCGTTGGCGGTTGGATGGGCTTCGTTGTCGGCCAGGCTGTAGCTGTAACTGACCACGCCGGTCACCGGATCATAACCGGTGATGGTCAAGGTGCTGCCCAGCGGCGTGATCACCGATTGCGGGAAACCTGCGGCCACGCCATTAGTGATCACCGCGATGCCGCCGACCGTGAGGGTCTGCAGACCATCGAGGGCGCTGACGGTGAAGGTGCCGTTCTGGGTCAGCGCGGGCGTGTCGGGGCTGGTGCCGTCGCCGAGGTTTTTCTCGTAGACGGTGAGCTCGCCACCGTTGACGTCGAGGCCATTGAGCAGCACCGGATCGTCGTTGTTATGAATTTGCAGAACAAGGTTGGCGCTGCTGGTATCGCCGTCGGCATCGGTGATGGTGTAGGCGAAGGTTTCGGTGCCGTTGCCACCGCCGTGCAGGTTTTTGAAATCGGCGTCGTTGGTGTTCAGGGTGTAGGTGTAGGTGCCGTCAGCGTTGAGAACCAAAGTGCCGTAAGTACCGGTGAAGGTGCCGGGCGTGACTGGGCCGGTGGGCACCCGGTCAGCGCCTTGTATGTCATTGGTCAGGACGTTGCCAGTCAAGGTCAATTGGCTTTCTGACGCGGTGCCGTTGCTGTCGTCGATGGCTTTCGGCAGGTCGTCGACGATGTTGACGTCGAGGGTGCCAGTGGCCGTCGTGCCGTTGTCATCGACTACCGTGACCGCGAATTGCTCGGGCAGATTATTCGCGCCGTTGGCATCCGGATGCGCCTCGTTGTCGGCCAGGGTGTAGCTGTAACTGACCACACCGGTTGCCGCGTTGAAACCGGTGATGGTCAGCGTGCTGCCCAGTGGCGTGGTGATCGATTGCGGAAAGCCTGCGGCCACGCCATTGGTGACCACGGCGATACCGCCGACGGTCAGCGTGGTGACGCCGTCGAGTGCGGTGATGGTGAACGTGCCGTTTTGCGTCAGCGCACCAGCATCCGGAGTGCTGCCATCGCCGAGGTTTTTCTCGTAAACCGTCAGCTCGCCACCAGCGACGTTCAGGCCATCGATGGTCACCGGGTCGTCGTTGTTATGAATCTGCAGAACCAGATTGGCGCTGCTGGTATCGCCATCGGCATCGGTGATGGTGTAGGCGAAAGTCTCGGTGCCGTTGCCGCCGCCGTGCAGGTTTTTGAAATCGGCGTCGTTGGTATTGAGGGTGTAGGTGTAGGTGCCGTCGGCGTTCAGAACCAAAGTGCCGAAAGTACCGGTAAATGTTCCGGGGGTGACCGGGCCGCTCGGTACGCGGTCGGCGCCTTGCACGTCGTTGGTCAGGACATTGCCGGTCAGGGTCAATTGGCTTTCTGACGCGGTGCCGTTGCTGTCGTCGATGGCTTTCGGCAGGTCGTCGACGATGTTGACGTCGAGGGTGCCGGTGGCCGTCGTGCCGTTGTCATCGACTACCGTGACCGCGAATTGCTCGGGCAGATTATTCGCGCCGTTGGCATTCGGATGGGCTTCGTTATCCGCCAGGGTGTAGCTGTAGCTGACCACGCCGGTTGCAGCGTTGAAACCGGTGATGGTGAGCGTGCTGCCCAGTGGCGTGGTGATCGATTGCGGAAAGCCTGCGGCCACGCCATTGGTGACCACGGCGATACCGCCGACGGTCAGCGTGGTGACGCCATCGAGCGCGGTGATGGTGAACGTGCCGTTTTGCGTCAGCGCACCGGCATCCGGAGCGCTGCCATCGCCGAGGTTTTTCTCGTAAACCGTCAGCTCGCCACCAGCGACGTTCAGGCCATCGATAGTCACCGGGTCGTCGTTGTTGTGAATCTGCAGAACCAGATTGGCGCTGCTGGTATCGCCGTCGGCATCGGTGATGGTGTAGGCGAAAGTCTCGGTGCCGTTGCCGCCGCCGTGCAGGTTTTTGAAATCGGCATCGCTGATATTGAGCGTATAGGTGTAGGTGCCGTCGGCGTTGAGAACCAAAGTGCCGTAAGTACCGGTGAAGGTGCCGGGCGTGACTGGGCCGGTGGGTACGCGATCAGCGCCTTGTATGTCGTTGATGAGGACATTGCCGGTCAGGGTCAGCAAGGTTTCCGAGGCAACGCCGTTGGCGTCGTCAAACGCTTTGGGCACGTCGTCGGTGATATTCACGTCCAGCGTGCCAGTGGCGCTGTCGCCATTGCTGTCGGTGGCGATCACGGTGAACTGTTCGCTGAGGTTGTTCACGCCATCGCCGGCCGCATGGGTCTCGTTGCCGGTGAGGGTGTAGCTGTAGCTGACCGTGCCGGTCGCCGGGTTGTAGCCGGTGATGGTCAGGGTGTTGCCGAGCTGCGTGGTGATCGACTGGGGAAAGCCGATCGGCACGCCGCCAACGATGACGTTGATGCCGCCGATGCTCAGGCTGTTCAAGCCATCCGGTGCCGAGACGGTGAAGCTGCCACTCTGGGTCAGAGCGCCCGGATTGGCCGCTGTACCGTCAGGCAGATTGGCTTCATTGAGGTTCAGCTCGCCGCCCGCTGCGTCAAGGCCATTGAGGATGACCGGGTTGTTCACCGGTGGTGGTGGCACCACGATCGGCGCTGGGGTGTCGTCGCCAGTGTCGTTGTCCGCGTCGCGGCGATAATCGGGAAATTCGGGAATGCCATTGAAACCGGCAGTTGGGAAACCGATCACCGGATCGACCCGGCCGCCGACTTCGGTCAGCAGAACGAAGCTGTGCCCACCGCCCAGTTCACCGGTATTGCCGGTGGGCGCATTGGGGCCGGCAGCGGTGGCTTCGGCGGTTTTACTCGGGTCTTCACCGGCGGCGATGGCTCTCTGGATCTGCTCGACATCGGTCAGTTGCGCCTGGCTCGGGGTCTGCGCTTCGTCGACGTTCACCGGCACAGCCTGATCGGCCAGCAGTTGCCCGGTCATGGTGATGCTGCTGCCACGGCCGAGGGTCAATTCCTCGCCATTTTGCAGCTTCACCGCCACCGCGCCTTCCGCGCCGGTGATCAGTTGATCGCCGGCGTACAAACGATCGCCTTCGAACAGCGGACGTTTGATGCCATCGCTCGCCTGAGCGAACACCTGACCAATGACTTTTGTGACCGTACCGATGAGCGTTGCCATGTGAAATCCTCCGCTGCCGACCACCGTCGGCACTCGTTCGCGAAGCAGCCCATGGCTCAATCGGGTTGCCGGGGGCGACGCTCGCACCCTCGACAGTTCGTTTCGCAGGCCCGTTTTGAAGAGAATTGTCAGCGCTATCAAGCACTTGCCAACCCTGTTCAATTCATCGACCCACTAGCGCTACGTAACGGCGGTGACTCACCCAAGTGACAAAAATCTGTCGCTCATTTGCCGCTACGCGTCCCTCCCCTTCAGCAGTACTTCGCAGTGTCTCGCAAAGTGAATGGAACTTTCCTCAAGCCTTATCGAGCTCCCTAAAGCGCATAAAACAAAGGCTTTCGAGCTGAACAATGTGCTGCTTTTGAAAAACCGCATAAGTTTTTTTTGGAATAAGCCTTATGAAAATTTTTTCTTAGCTACGCTCTAGGATGTTCTTAGCTCTGTTGTTACAAGAGTGAAACGCTTACACCCTAAATTTACGTCAAATATTTGGCGACGGTAACACAACATTGAGATCCAGGGAGATGCACCCATGCGCGTTTTAACCCCCCTCTGCAGCGCGGTTTTGCTGGCCATGGCTTGCACTTCCCAAGCCCAGGCGATGAACCTCACCGAGGCGATTCAAAGCACTATCGCCACCCACCCGGAACTGGCTTCGCGCGTGGACGCTCGCCTGTCGGCAGATGAACAGGTGAAAGTGGCCAAGGGCGGGTTCTATCCGTCGGTCGACTTGAACGCTGCCTACGGTCGCGGCTACAGCGACAACACCAACACCCGCGCCTTCGGTAATCACAACACCGAAATTCTCAATTACACCCAATCGGAGCTGCGCTTGCGGCAGATGATCTTCGACGGGTTCAACACCGCCAACGAGGTCGAGCGCACCAAGGGCGTGTCCAACTCCCGCGCCTATTACGCGCAAGGCACCGCACAGGATCTGGCCCTGCGCACCATTGAGGTCTACCTCGAAGTGCTCAAGCGTCGTGAGCTGGTGACGCTGGCCAAGAACAACCTGCAGGCGCACTTGCGGGTCAACGATCAGATCGGCCTGCGCACCGAGCGCGGCATTGGCAGCACCGCAGACTCCGATCAATCGGTCGCCCGTCGTGCGCTGGCGCAGAACAACCTCGACACCGCCGAGGTCGATCTGGCCGATGCCGAATCGAATTTCTACAGTGTGGTCGGACGCATGCCCGACGAGCTGGAAACCCCGGCCTCGACCCGTGGCGAACTGCCGCCGGACCTGCGTGAAGCGCAGCAGAGCATGGTCGACAACAACCCGTACCTGAAATCGGCCCAGGCTGACGTGCAGTCCGCCGAGAGCCAGTACGAAGTGGCCAAGTCGCCGTTCTATCCACGCTTTGACGCGGAAGCGGCAGTCGGCGCCAACAACAACGTGCAGGGCGATGAAGGCCACGACAACGAATGGCGGGTTGGCGTGGTGATGAACTACAACCTGTTCCGTGGCGGCAGCGACAAGGCACGTCTGGCCGCGAATGCCCACGACATCAACCAGGCGATGGACATCCGCAACAACGCCCTGCGTCAGCTCAACGAGAATATCCGTCTGGCCTGGAACGCCATGGAAAACGCCAAGAAGCAGACGCCGACCGCCCGCGAATACGCCGAGACCACCAAACGCGTACGCGCCGCTTATCAGGACCAGTTCGGCCTCGGCCAACGCACCCTGCTCGACCTGCTCGACAGCGAAAACGAGCTGTACAACGCCAACCGTCGCTACACCGAAATCCGCTACACCGAGGAATACTCGATGTACCGCGTCTTGGCGAACATGGGCCAACTGCTGAGTAAACAACGCGTAGTGCTGCCGGCTGATGCGATTGCCACCACCGAAGTGAAAAACCAGGCGCGCCTGCCCGAGTTGAAATAGACCCGCGCAGGAGCTGCCGAAGGCTGCGATCTCTGATCGTTCCCACGCAGAGCGTGGAAACGATCAATTGTGGCGAGGGAGCTTGCTCCCGCTTGAGTGCGCAGCGCTCATTCTTTGCGCATGACTGAAGTCTCGGGCTGCTGCGCAGCCCAGCGGGAGCAAGCTCCCTCGCCACAGAGCTATCGAGTCGTCTTCAGGAGAGGCAATCACTATGACCAGCATGGAACCCGGCGCCACCGGGGTCGATCCGCGCTTGAGCTTCGATGATCCGTTACTCGACGGTCTGCTGATCCTCTGCAAGCTGCACGGCGCCACGGTCAGTCGTGCCAGCCTGAGTGCCGGGCTGCCGTTGAACAAACAACGCCTGAGCCTGGATCTGCTACCCCGTGCGGCGGCGCGGGCCGGGTTGCAGGCGCGGTTATTACGGCGTGACTTGAAAGACATTTCGCCGCTGAACCTGCCGATCCTGTTGCTGCTCAACGATGGCCGCACCGCCGTGCTGCGCCGGTTTGGCGAGGACGGCAAAGCCCTGCTGCTGCCCAGTGAAGCCGATGGCGGCGAGCAATGGGTCAGCCGCGAAGAGCTCAACGAGCACTACAGCGGCCAGGCGTTGTTCGCCCGCCCGCGCCACGAACTCGAAGACCTGCGCGCGCCGCTGGTGCCACGGGTGCATGCGTGGTTTCGCGACACCCTGAAACTGTCGAAATGGCTGTACAGCGATGCGATCCTCGCCAGTTTCCTGATCAACCTGTTGGGCCTGATGGTGCCGTTGTTCGTCATGCAGACCTACGACCGCGTGGTACCGAATCAGGCGACCTCGACCTTGTGGGTGCTGTCGATCGGCTTGCTGATCGGCACCGGTTTCGAACTGGTGCTGCGCGTGGTGCGTGCACACCTGCTCGACACCGCCGGGAAAAAAACCGATGTGATCCTCTCGGCCACTTTGTTCGAGCGCATCACCGGCATGTCGATGAAAGCGCGGCCAGCGACCATCGGCGGATTCGCCCAAAGCATTCATGACTTTCAGGGCCTGCGTGAATTCCTCACCGCCGTGACTCTGACCAGCCTGATCGACTTGCCGTTCGTGGTGTTGATGCTGGTGGTGATCGGCCTGCTCGGCGGCTGGCTGGTGGTGATTCCGCTGCTGGCGTTTCCGATCACGATCATCTTCGCCATGGCGATTCAGGTGCGCCTGCGCGACACCGTGCAGAAAAGCCTGAGCCTCGGCGCCGAGCGTCAGGCGCTGCTGATCGAAACCCTCGGCGGCCTGGAAACCCTCAAGGCCTGCGGCGCCGAAAGCGAGCGCCAGCACAAATGGGAAAGCACCCACGGCGCCCTCACCCGCCTCGACAGCCACGCGCGCAACCTGTCGGCGCTGGCCACCAATGGCACCCTGTTCATTCAGCAGTTTTCCGGGATGGCGACGATTGTCGCCGGGGTCTACAGCATCATCGCCGGCAACCTCAGCGTCGGCGCACTGGTCGCCACCTACATGCTCGGCAGCCGTGTGCTCGCCCCGCTCGGCCAGATCGCCGGGCTGATCACCCGTTACCAGCAAGCGCAACTGACCATGAAAAGCACCGATGCGCTGATGGCCCTGCCGCAGGAACGCGACGGCAAACAACGGCCACTGGAGCGCACGCAGTTGCAGGGTGCGCTGGATGTCAGCGGCGTGACCTTTCATTACAACGGCCAGAATGCGCCAGCGCTGAGCGAGGTCAGCTTCAGCCTGAAACCCGGGGAGCGGGTCGGCATCATCGGCCGCAGCGGCTCGGGCAAAAGTACCCTGGCGCGGTTGGTCATGGGCTTCTACGAAGCGGAAGAAGGCCAGTTGCTGCTCGACGGCCTCGACCTGCGCCAACTGGACGTGGCTGACCTGCGCCAGCAGATCGGTTATGTCGCCCACGACCTGCCGCTGCTGGCCGGCAGCCTGCGCGACAACCTGACCCTGGGTGCGCGCTACATCAGCGATTCACGCATGCTCGAAGTCGCCGAACTGACCGGCGTCACCGAACTGGCCAGGCAACATCCGCAAGGCTTCGACCGGCCGGTGGGCGAACGCGGGCAACTGCTTTCCGGCGGCCAGCGCCAGGCAGTGTTGCTGGCCCGGGCATTACTGTTCGATCCGCCGATCATGCTGCTCGACGAACCCACCAGCGCCATGGACAACAGCAGCGAAGATGCGCTGCGGCAGAAACTGCATGGCTGGGTCCAAGGCAAAACCCTGCTGCTGGTCACTCATCGCACCTCGATGCTGAGCCTGGTGGACCGGTTGCTGGTGCTGGACAACGGCCGGGTCGTGGCTGACGGCCCGAAAGAAGCGGTCATCGATGCACTGCGCAAGGGCCGTGTCGGCTCGGCGGCGGTTTAGATACGTTTACTCGACTCATGATCTACACGCCCCCTGTGGCGAGCGAGCTTGCTCCCGCTGGGTTGCGCAGCAGCCCCAAGGATTTTGTGGGCGCTACGCACCCAAGCGGGAGCAAGCTCCCTCGCCACGGAGTACTCAGTTTGACGATCTTTTAAGAGGGGGACCGCCCCATGTCCGCAGCTTCAGAAAACCAGCCTCGCGGCTACTTCGACAGTTTCGGCAAAAGCGCCGAAGCCGAGTTCATGCCGGAAACCGCCGGCGCGGCGTTGCAGGATTCGCCGCGCAAATCGCGGATCACCGTGTGGCTGGCGGCGGCGCTGCTGATCGCCGCACTGGTCTGGGCCAAATTCGCCGTGCTCGAAGAAGTGACCATGGGCGAAGGCAAGGCGATTCCGTCGAGCAAGGTTCAGGTGATCCAGAACCTGGAAGGCGGCATCGTCACCGAGATTTTCGTCCGCGAAGGTCAGATGGTCGGCAAGGGTGACACCTTGCTGCGTCTGGATGACACGCGCTTTCGCTCGAACAAGGGTGAAAGCGAAGCCGACCGTTACGCGCTGACGGCGCAGGTCGAACGCTTGTCAGCAGAGGCCGAGGGACGCCCCTTCAAGCTTTCTGCCGAAGTAATCGCCAAGGCACCGCAAGTTGCCGAGGACGAGCGCTCGCTGCACGAACAGCGTCAGCGCCGCTTGGCCAGCGAACAGCGGACCCTCAGCGAACAGCTGCGCCAGAAAACCCAGGAGCTGGCCGAATTTCGCTCCAAGCAGGGCCAGTTCAGCTCGAGCCTGGCGCTGCTGCAACAAGAGATGAACATGTCCGAACCGCTGGTGAAAACCGGCGCCGTGTCACCGGTGGAAATCCTCCGGCTCAGACGCAGCGCGGTGGAGATCCGTGGTTCGCTGAACGCCACCACGCTGGCGATTCCCCGCGCCGAATCAGCCATCGCCGAGATCCGCAGCAAGATCGACGAATCCGAGCAAACCTTCCGTTCGGAAGCGGCAAAAGAGCTGAATGAGAAACGCACCGACCTGTCGAAAATCACCGCCTCGAGCATCGCCATCGACGACCGCGTCAGCCGTACTACGGTGACCTCGCCGGTACGCGGGGTGATCAAGCAGATGAAGGTCAACACCATTGGCGGCGTGGTTCAGCCGGGCAGCGACATGGTCGAAATCGTGCCGCTGGAAGACAACCTGCTGATCGAAGCCAAGGTCCGCCCGCAGGACGTCGCGTTCCTGCATCCGGGCCAGAAAGCCATGGTCAAGTTCAGTGCCTACGACTACACGATTTACGGCGGGCTGAGCGCCAAACTGGAGCTGATCGGCGCGGATACGATTACCGACGACAAGGGCAACAGCTTCTATCTGATTCAGGTGCGCACCGACAAGAATCACTTGGGCGGCGATGTGAAACCGCTGCTGATCATCCCGGGGATGGTGGCGACAGTGGACATTATTACCGGCGAGAAAAGCGTACTGGACTACCTGCTCAAACCGGTGTTGAAGGCGCGGACCGAGGCGATGCGGGAGCGCTGAGCCGGGCTCGACTCAACCCTGTGGCGAGGGCGCTTGCTCCCGCCCGACGGCGCAGCCGTCGTAAAACCTGTTGGCGGAGTCTGCCTGACCCAATCAGGTGAAGGGTCTTGGGTCTGCTGCGCAGCCCAGCGGGAGCAAGCTCCCTCGCCACAGCGCCCCCTACTGCGGCCCATGGTTCCTCTCATAAGTTTCCTCCCCCATCGCCGCAATCTGCCCTTCAATCAACGCCTCAAACGGCTTGAGTAACGGCGCAAACGTCGTTGGCGCTTCAAGTGTTTCCAACGCCTGCACAATCGCCTCGATAGTCGATAACGCCCCCGGCCCCGGTGCCTTGCGCAAGCGATAGCGCGACACGCCACCTTCGGCCAACGTCACCCGTGGCAACGCCGCCAGCAGCGGATTGAGGTGCAACATCTTGCGCGCCTTGCGCCATGTTCCATCCGGAACTACCAGCAACAGTGGTTCATCGGACTCGCCATAAGCCTGCATCGGTTGCGCATCATCAGCCGGAAACAACAATCGCGTTTGATAACCCGGCCGGTTCAGCAGCGTCGGCAAATCCTCGAACACTTCACCGACAATCAGCTCGGCATTGCTCAGGCCAAGCGCCGCTAACCGCGCGGTATTGAGCGCGTGACTGACCTCGCTCGGGTGCTGCAGCAGCAATACCCGGGTGCGGCTGTCGAGGTGCGGAATCAACGGGCACAGGCAATGGGTCTTTGGGCGCAGGCAGCGCGGGCATTGGGGTCGGGACATGATGGATTACGCCTGATTCAATTGCGCTTTGAGCAAATCACGGAAAGTCTGGATCAGCGGCTCGCGACTGCGACCGCGGCGCATGATCATCGAAAACGGCGCCTGATAACCGAAAGTTGCCGGCAGCAAGACACGCAGATCACCCTTGTCGGCCCAGGCCTGCGCGTAGTGTTCCGGCAGATATCCGATGTACGCGCCGGAGAGCACCAGAATCAGTTGCGCTTCCATGCTTTCCACGGTCGCGGCGCTGTGTTTGAAACCGTGCCGGGCCAGTTCCGCCTGACTCCAGTAACCGCGCCCGACCATCCGTTGCTGGGTGATGACCTGCTCGGGGATGCGGCGCTCGTTGAACAACGGGTGGCGACTGCTGCAATACAGCCAGTGCTGCTCGCGGTACAACGGCATGTAGACCAGACCGCTCATGCGCGTGGAAAACGCGCCGATGGCCAGATCGAGGCGATTGTCCTGCACGCCGAGTTGCAACTCATAGGGACTCATTACCGACAGGTGCAAATGCACCGCCGGGTGTTCCTGACTGTAGGCGCCGATAGCCTCGGCGAACGGCAAGGCCTTGTCGCTGACCGTCGAGTCGATCACCCCGAGGTTGAGCGTGCCGCGCAGTTCGCCCTTGAGCGCGGCGGCGTATTGCTCGAAGCCTTCAAGCTCGGCAAGCAGGCGCAGGGTTTCCTGATGGAACAATTCGCCCTTGCTGGTCAGGCTGAACCCGCCGCGCCCACGATGGCACAGCACCAGACCGAGCGCGGCCTCGAGTTGGCTCATGTAGGTGCTGATCGCCGAGGTCGAGAGATTGAGTTCCTGCTGCGCATTGGCGAAACCCTGATGGCGTACGACGCTGACGAAGATGCGCAAGAGTTTCAGGTCGGGTAAAGCGTTGGCCATTTCTGCTCCGGGTGTTGCAGCTGTGTCTCTGTGGGAAAAGCCCCTCACCCCAGCCCTCTCCCCGAGGGAGAGGGAGCTGATCTCCATGGCTTTCAAATCCTGAGTTCGACTCGATTTTTCAGGTCGATGCAGATTCCGCCAACTACTCGGTCGGCCCCCTCTCCCTCTGGGAGAGGGCTGGGGTGAGGGCAACAATCCCCAGCCGAACACACCATTCGAACCCGCCAAAGTCTAATCCCACCTCGCCCATTAGTTTAGAAAAATCTGAACTAAGTTTTTGCCCGTAGCGATTCTTCCCCGCCACTGCATTTCGCATCATCGGCCCCACAGCGGCGTGCGACCTGTGCTCAACGGCGCGCCGACATAAATAAAACAACGACGATGAGGCCCTACCCGTGGACAAGATTCTTCACCAACCACTGGGCGGCAACGAAATGCCGCGCTTCGGCGGCATCGCCACCATGCTCCGACTTCCCCATGTACCGACCGCTGCCGGCCTCGACGCTGCCTTCGTTGGCGTGCCGCTGGACATCGGCACTTCGCTGCGCCCCGGCACGCGTTTCGGGCCGCGCGACATCCGCACCGAATCGGTGATGATCCGCCCGTACAACATGGCCACCGGTGCCGCGCCATTCGACTCGCTGTCGGTTGCCGACATCGGAGACGTGGCGATCAACACCTTCAACCTGCTCGACGCCGTGCGCATCATCGAAGAAGCCTACGACAACATTCTCGAGCACAACGTTGTTCCGATGACACTGGGTGGCGACCACACCATCACCCTGCCGATCCTGCGCGCGATCCATAAAAAGCACGGCAAGGTTGGCCTGGTGCACATCGATGCCCACGCTGACGTCAACGATCACATGTTTGGCGAGAAGATCGCCCACGGCACCACGTTCCGTCGCGCCGTCGAAGAAGGTCTGCTCGATTGCGAGCGCGTGGTGCAGATCGGTTTGCGTGCACAGGGTTACACCGCCGACGACTTCAACTGGAGCCGCGATCAGGGCTTCCGCGTGGTCCAGGCCGAAGAGTGCTGGCACAAATCGCTGGCGCCACTGATGGCCGAAGTGCGCGAAAAAGTCGGCGGCGGTCCGGTCTATTTGAGTTTTGACATCGATGGCATCGACCCGGCCTGGGCGCCCGGCACCGGCACCCCGGAAATCGGCGGCCTGACCACCATTCAGGCGATTGAAATCATCCGTGGCTGTCAGGGCCTCGACCTGATCGGTTGCGATCTGGTAGAAGTCTCGCCCGCTTACGACACCACCGGCAACACCTCGCTGCTGGCCGCCAACCTGCTGTACGAAATGCTCTGCGTACTGCCTGGCGTGGTTCATCGCTGAGGGTCGGGTCATGCACGCACGTGATCAGGTTCTGCAAGCGGCCGCCGATCTGGTGTCCGCCTTCGCCCGTAACGATCGCGAAGCTTATTTCGGCGCGTTCAGCGCCGATGCAAGTTTCGTTTTCTACACCCTCGATCAGCCATTGCTATCGCGCGATGCCTATCAGGCCTTGTGGGATAGCTGGCGTGCCGAGGACGGTTTCGAGGTGCTGTCATGCACCTCGAGCAACGCCTTCGTCAGCCTGCAGGGTGACGTGGCGGTTTTCATCCATGACGTGGCCACCGAGCTGCGCATGCAAGGGGAGCAACACTTCAGCCAGGAGCGCGAGACGATTGTTTTCAGAAAACAAGCGTCGAGCCTAGAACAACAAGGCCTATGGCTAGCCTGTCACGAACATTTGTCCGCAATGCCGGAAGGGCTGCCACCCCCTTAGCCAATGGTGACGCTCACGCACGATGAGCGCGCCTGATGATCGGAGCAGATCATGAATAACAACAACAACGAAAAAAGCCTTAGCAGCATTGAAACAAACGGGGTCGAACAGATCCCGAATCATGAGCGCGACGCCGGACCCAGCGACTTGTTTCGCTTGATCTTCGGCGGCGCCAATACCTTCGCCACCGCTGTGCTCGGCAGTTTCCCGGTGCTGTTCGGCCTGTCGTTTCAGGCCGGCGTCTGGGCGATTGTCCTGGGTGTGCTGGTCGGTGCGCTGATCCTCGCGCCGATGGGCCTGTTCGGCCCGCTCAATGGCACCAACAATGCCGTGTCTTCCGGTGCACACTTCGGCGTGCACGGGCGGATTGTCGGTTCGTTCCTGTCGTTGCTGACGGCGATCGCGTTCTTCTCGCTGTCGGTGTGGAGCTCCGGCGATGCGCTGGTCGGCGGCGCCAAACGCCTCGTCGATTTGCCGGAAACCGACCTGTCCCTGGGCCTGGCTTACGGTCTGTTCGCGCTGCTGGTGCTGACCGTGTGCATCTACGGTTTCCGCATCATGCTGTGGGTCAACCGCATCGCGGTGTGGGCCGCGAGCCTGTTGTTCCTGCTCGGCATCTTCGCCTTCGCTCCTGCTTTCGACAGCCAGTACGCCGGCAGCGTGGCGCTCGGTCAGGCGGGGTTCTGGGCGGCATTCATCGGCGCGGCGCTGGTGGCGATGAGCAACCCGATTTCCTTCGGTGCGTTCCTCGGCGACTGGTCGCGCTACATCCCGCGTGAAACACCGAAAGGCCGGATCATGCTGGCGGTGATAGCTGCGCAACTGGCAACGTTGATCCCGTTCCTGTTCGGCCTCGCCACCGCCACTATCGTGGCGATCAAGGCACCGGACTACATCGCTGCGAACAACTACGTCGGCGGCTTGCTGGCGGTATCGCCGAGCTGGTTTTTTCTGCCGGTGTGCCTGATTGCGGTGATCGGCGGCATGTCCACCGGCACCACGTCGCTGTATGGCACCGGCCTGGACATGTCCAGCGTGTTCCCGCGCGTGCTCTCCCGGGTCAAGGCGACCTTGCTGATCGGCGTGCTGTCGATCGCCTTCATCTTCATCGGCCGGTTTGCGGCGAATCTGGTGCAGAGCGTGTCGACCTTCGCCGTGCTGATCATCACCTGCACCACGCCATGGATGGTGATCATGATCATCGGCCTGCTGGTGCGGCGCGGCTTCTACTGCCCGGATGACCTGCAAGTGTTCACCCGTGGCGAACAGGGCGGACGCTACTGGTTCAACCACGGCTGGAACTGGCGCGGTCTGGGCGCGTGGATTCCGAGCGCACTGGTTGGCCTGTGCTTCGTCAACCTGCCGGGTCAGTTCGTCGGCCCGCTCGGCGAAATGGCCGGCGGCATCGACATCAGCCTGCCGGTGACGTTGGGCCTGGCCTCGGTGGTTTATCTGACGCTGCTCAAGCTGTTCCCGGAACCGCGCGAAGTGTTCGGGCCGAGCGATGTGCGCAGCGAAGCCGCCATAAAACCCGAACTACGTCAGGCCGCCTGATTACACACAAAACCCTGTAGGAGTGAGCCTGCTCGCGATGACTGCAGCACATTCGCCATCGATGTGACTGAAAGACCGCTATCGCGAGCAGGCTCACTCCTACAAGGGAACTGATTTCAGCCTCGATATAAAAAAGACAATCGGAGACACGCCATCATGGCTTTGGATTTATTCGTCGTCCTCATCTACGCCGCCGGCATGCTCTTGCTCGGCTACTTCGGCATGCGCAAGGCCAAGACCAACGAGGACTTTCTCGTTGCCGGGCGCAACCTCGGCCCGAGTCTGTACATGGGCACCATGGCCGCCACCGTGCTGGGCGGTGCGTCGACCGTCGGCACCGTGCGTCTGGGCTACGTGCATGGGATTTCCGGTTTCTGGCTTTGTGCGGCACTGGGCTGCGGCATCGTTGCGCTGAATCTGTTCCTCGCCAAGCCGCTGCTGAAACTGAAGATCTACACCGTCACCCAGGTCCTGGAAAAGCGCTACAACCCGATGGCCCGCTCGGCTAGCGCGGCGATCATGCTGGCCTACGCGCTGATGATCGGCGTGACCTCGATCCTCGCCATCGGCACCGTGCTGCAAGTGTTGTTCGGCCTGCCGTTCTGGATTTCGGTATTGCTCGGCGGCGGCGTAGTGGTGATCTATTCGGCGATCGGCGGCATGTGGTCGCTGACCCTCACCGACATCGTCCAGTTCATCATCAAGACTGTCGGCCTGATGTTCATCCTGTTGCCGATCTGCCTGTACCGCGTCGGCGGCTGGGACGAACTGGTGCTGAAACTGCCGGCCACCGCGTTCAACTTCACCACGATCGGCTGGGACACGATCATCACCTACTTCATGATCTACTTCTTCGGCATCCTCATCGGTCAGGACATCTGGCAACGGGTGTTCACCGTCAAGACTGCAAAAGTCGCGCAATACGCCGGCAGCATCGCCGGCATCTATTGCATCGTTTACGGCCTGGCCTGCGCGTTGATCGGCATGGCCGCGCACGTGCTGATTCCGGATCTGGACAACGTCAACAATGCCTTTGCGGCCATCGTCAAACTGTCGCTACCCGATGGCATCCGTGGTCTGGTGATCGCTGCTGCACTGGCGGCGATGATGTCCACCGCCAGCGCCGGCCTGCTCGCCGCAGCCACGACCCTGACCGAAGACCTGCTGCCGAAACTGCGTGGCGGCAAACAGTCGAGCCTGGGCGTGAACCGCTTGTTCACTCTACTGACTGGCGTAATGGTTTTGGGAATCGCGCTGGTGGTGAATGACGTGATCAGCGCCCTCACCCTCGCCTACAACCTGTTGGTCGGTGGCATGCTGATTCCGCTGATCGGGGCGATTTTCTGGAAACGTGCAACCACCGCCGGCGCGATCGCCAGCATGGGCCTGGGCTTTGCCACGGCGCTGCTATTCATGTTCAAGGATGGTCTGGATGCCAACACGCCGATTTACTACAGCCTGGCTGTGGGTCTGGTGAGTTTTGTCGTGGTCAGCCTGATGTCCCGTCGCCCGGCAGTGGTAGCAACTGCGGTGTGAATCGGTGGTAACGCTTTGATGTTTTCTTCAGCGGGTATGGCGTCGGTGGCCATGGCCGTTTTTTTCGCCTGGCGAAAAGCAAAAGATCGCAGCCTTCGGCAGCTTCTACTTTTGTAGAAACCGCCGACGGCTGCGATCTTGAAATCTCTGATCGGAGGTATTAACGCCGACGTGGCTGGCGCCGACGCTGTTCGTCGTCCGTGCGAATCGGTACCGGTTGCAGAGGCGGTTCGATCAAACCGAGGGCAACTCCCAAATCGTGCAGCCAGTTCTGGATTTTCTCTTTCATCGTCATGCCCCCTTCAGGGTGGTGCTGAGCGGCCGGAATTCTGAGGCCGCTTCGCACTGATAATAGTCCGAAGTCCTACGCAATGCTCGGCCAAATCCGCAATGATCTGTTACTGAATTGAACAGGATCCGCGGCGATTGGTTCACGCTGTTTCACGCACTTCATTCAAAGCCACGGGATAGACCGCTTGCTGCACGTCGATCCAGGCGTTCAGGTTGGCCCCGGCCATGCCCTTGCGCCACATGAGCCACGTTGTCGCACCCGCGAACGGCTCGGCCAGCGGATGCACGGCGACGCTTTCGCGGCCCGGCAGGCTGGCGAGCATCGACTCGGCCATCAGTGCCACACCGCTGCCGGCGATCACACAGGCGAGCATGCCCTGATACGACTCGATTTCCATCGGCCGGCCCATCGCCGCATGGTAGTGAGAAAACCACGCCTCCAGGCGCATGCGGTAGGAGCAGCCCTGACGGAAGGTGAACACCGCACGCCCTTCTACGTCCCGCGCACTGCGCACCGGTGGATGGTCGATTTCGGTGATCAGCACCAAGCGTTCCTCGCACAGCGGCACGCCATCTAGCCCCGCCAATTCCAGCGGCCCGTCAACCAATGCCGCGTCGAGGCGGCCGGTGAGCAAGCCTTCGAGCAATTCGCCGGTCGGCGCCGATTGCACCTGCAAATTCACCATCGGGTACTGCTTGTGATAACGCGCCAGCAACGCCGGCAGGTGGATCGCCGCCGTGCTGTACATGGTGCCCAGCACGAAGTCACCGGCCGGTTGCCCGCCCATCACCGCCGCGCTGGCCTGATCGCGCAGGGCAAACAGTTTGCCGGTGTAGTCGAGCAAAACCTTGCCCGCCGGCGACAACTGCAGGCGCTGCCGCTCGCGGACGAACAATTCGACACCCAACTGCTCTTCGAGCTGTTTCAGCCGCGTCGACAGGTTCGATGGCACGCGATGCAGGCGCTCGGCAGCGCGGGTGATCGAGCCTTCTTCGGCGACTGCCTGAAAAATCCGCAACTGACTGAATTCCACCTGCTTTCTCCTGAACAGAACAAGTTACTCACTATTATTCAATTTTAAAGAAAGTCAATCAGTCCTAGCCTGACGGTCATTGTTCCTCAGACGGAAGCCCGACCATGTCGCCGTTGATACGTTTATCTGCCTGCTTGGTCGCCCTGATGCTGGCCATGGGCATCGGCCGTTTCGCCCTGACGCCCCAGATGCCGCACCTGCTCAGCGAAGGGCAGATCGACCTCACCGCCGCCGGCCTGATCGCAGCCGCCAACTATCTCGGCTATCTGCTCGGCGCACTTGATGCGATGTTCGCCCAGCGTCCTCGACAGGTGCAGCGACGGCTGCATGGCGGGCTGTGGCTGTGCGTGCTGCTGACACTGGCGTCTTTCTGGGCCAACGGTTTTTGGTCACACCTGCTGCTGCGCTTTGGTACCGGGGTGGCGAGTGCCTGGGTGGTGGTAATGATCACTTCGCTCAGCCAGCCGCTGGCGGCGGCAGCAGGTCGTCCGCGCTGGGGCGCTCTGGTTTTCGCAGGGCCGGGTCTGGGGATTTTTCTCACAGGATTGCTGGCACTGGTCTCACATCGGTTGCAGCAGACATCGGCGACGCTGTGGCTGATTTACGCAGCCGCCGCATTGCTGATGATGCTTGGCGTCTGGCGGTTGTTGCCGCAGCCCGCGGCGATAAAGGAGACGGCGATCGCCCCTGCGACATCAGCGAACCGAGGAATTGGCCGACTGGCACTGGTGTATGCGCTCTACGGCATCGGCTACATCATTCCGGCGACGTTTCTGGCGCAGATGGCCAACGCGCAGTTTCATGGCCAGTGGCAGGCGGATCTGTTCTGGCCGTGCTTCGGCCTCGGCGCGGCGCTCGGTGTGTGGCTGGTGAGCCTGCGTCGGCATGATCCCGAGACCACGCGGCACTGGCTGATGGCGACGTTGTGGCTGCAAGCGGCCGGCGTGTTCGCCTGTCTGCTCGGCAGCGGCCTCGGCCTGGCGTTGGGGGTGATCCTCTGCGGCACGCCGTTTCTGGCCTGCATGCAACTGGTGATGCAGCGCTCGCGGGAACTGGCACCCCACGCCACTCAACGCAATGCTGGAATGCTCACGGCGTGCTTCGCCGTCGGCCAGCTCAGCGGCCCGTTGCTGGCGGCGCTGAGCAGCCATTTCAGCGGCGGTTTGCAACCGGCGCTGCTGATCGCCGGCGCAGGCCTGTTGGTGGCAGGCGCGCTGGCGATGCAGGTAAAAGCTACTGGCCCAGCGCCTTGCGCAAACGCCGACGCAGCCACTGCTCGGCGCTGACAAAAGTGATGCCGAGCAGCACCAGCACGGCGCCGATGACGAAGTTCAGGCTCAACGCTTCACCGAGCAACAGCACGCCGAAGGTCACGCCGAACAACGGCGTCATGAACGAGAACACCGCCAGGTTGGCCGCCAGATAACGACGCAGCAGCCAGAACCACACCAGATAGCTGAAGAACGACACCACCAAGCCCTGGAACAGCACGCTGGCTACCGCCACGGTGGTCAGGCTGACGTGGGTGATCTGGCCGCTGAACAGCGCGATCAGCAGCAGGCCGATGAAACCGACCAGCAATTGATAAAACAGCGTCAACGTTACCGGCGCTTCCGACAATCGCGAGGCACGCACCACTACAGTGGTCGCGCCCCAACAGGCGCCCGCGAGCACGCCGAAGGCATCGCCCAGGAGCATGCGGCGGTCGAGGTTGTCCCACGACACACCGCCGGCGAAGGCAATCGCGATGCCGATGAAAGCCAGCAGAATCCCCAACCACTGCAATGGGCGCAGGCGCTCGCTGGCGAGGAGGAAATGCACGCCGAGTGCGGTGAAGATCGGCGCGGTATAGAGGAACACCGACATGTGCGCGGCAGTGGTCAGTTGCAGGCCCTCGGCGATGAACAGGAACTCCAGACCAAACAGGGCACCGGCCAGCAGCCCGCCGCGCCAAGTACTGGGGACCTGATCCCAACCGCCCTTCCAGCAGATCAGCAAGCCGACCAGCAACGCGGAAATTCCCGAGCGCCCCGCCGCTTGCATGACCGGCGCGATGTCCGTTGCCGCCCACTTGATCAGGACTTGCTGGACACCCCAGATCAGGCACAGGCCGATCATCACTTGCAGGGCAAAACCGTCGGCATTGCGCCGCTCGGCACTCACCGCAACACCTCGAACACACACAACATGGCAGGCCATCCATTGGTCAGAAAACAGTGTCGGGGATTATCAACCAGATGAGCAGAGAAAGGCGTCTGGAAAAGACATTCAGTTGGTCAGTGACGTCAGCGCTGAATGGTTGACGGCTGCGCCGTCATTCGCGAGCAGGCTCGCTCCCACAGAGGGTTCGGTGAACATGTGGGAGCGAGCCTGCTCGCGAAGAGGGTTCGGTGAACATGTAGGAGTGAGCCTGCTCGCGAAGAGGTCAGCACTGGCGATAAAGCTTTTGGATCAGTCAGGCGAATCGCTTCGCCACCAGATAACCCACCGTGCAGGCAACCGCCGTCGCCACTGTGCCCCACGCCCAATCCAGCAAACTCACCTGCGCCGACCAGCCGCGCAAGGTCGCCCAGTTGGTCAGGTCATAAGTGCCATAGGCCACTAGCCCCAGCAGCGCACCGAGCTTCGCCGCTCGCTGCCAGCGCAGCGCCGGCAACACCGCGAATACCACGCAGCCGATCACGTACAGGCCATAAAAAACCGCTGCGGGGAACAGCAGCGGTTTTTCCAGCATCAGCGAACCGAGCAGTTCGCGATAGGTCGGCGCCATCAACAGCCCGAGCCAGATACCGTCGAGCAGCAGAAACGTCAGTAGCGTCGAGACGTATGCGATCAGCGCCTTTTTCATTGGCTCACCCCTTTAGATGTGGGAGCCGCCGATTTTCAAGATCAAGATCAAAAGATCGTCCGAACGCGGCCCGAGCCTTCGGCAGCTCCTACCATGGGCCTGCGGTGAGTCAGGTTAGTTCAATGCGATCGGCGTGGATGACGATCTTGCCTTCCTTGTACAGCGAGCCGATGGCTTTCTTGAAGTTGCCTTTGCTGACGCCGAACAGGCTGCTGATCAACGCCGGATCACTCTTGTCGCTGACCGCCAGGGTGCCGTCGTTTTCGCGCAACTTGCCGAGGATCTTCGAGCTCAGGCTGCTGGCGGCTTCCTGGCCAACCGGTTGCAGGCTCAGGCTGATCTTGCCGTCGGCGCGCACTTCCTTGATGAAGCCTTTCTCGCGCATGCCTGAACGCATGAACTTGAAGATCTCGTTCTTGTGGATCAAGCCCCAGTGCTTGTTGTTGATGATCGCCTTGAAGCCCATGTCGGTGGCCTCGGCAACCAGCAGATCCACTTCCTGGCCCGGGCTGTAGGTGGCCGGGGTCTTGTCCAGATAACGATCGAGACGCGCGGTGGCGGTAATGCGGCGCGTGTGTTTGTCGAGGTAGACATGCACCACGCAATATTCGCCAGCGGTCATCTGGCGCTTTTCTTCCGAATACGGCAGCAACAGATCCTTCGGCAGGCCCCAGTCGAGAAACACGCCGATGCTGTTGACTTCAACCACTTTCAGGCTGGCAAATTCGCCGACCTGGACTTTGGGTTTTTCCGTGGTGGCGAGAAGTTTGTCTTCGCTGTCCAGATAGATGAATACGTTGAGCCAGTCTTCATCTTCGCTGGGAATATCTTTGGGGATATAACGGTTGGGCAAAAGAATTTCGCCATCGGCACCGCCGTCCAGATATAAACCGAAGTTAGTGTGTTTAACCACTTGCAAACTGTTGTAACGCCCGACTAAAGCCATTTCCGAAACCCTCAATACGTGGGCGGCATTCTACCCGTTTTTGCCGCGAACGTCGGGCGGCAGATCCTCGCAGCGGGAAATCTGCTTCAACGTGTTGATTTTGCTTGATCACCGCCCCGTGAGGTGCCGCTCGTCAGTCCGGCGAGGCGGCTCACTGCTGTGCGCATTTGCCTCGGTCTGAGCAGATGTTCTTATTTAAAACAGCGGGTTAGCGACATATTAATAGTATCGACCCGGTATTAATGCGGCGCTGAGCCTGGTTATTCCCGGGGATATTTACCAAGCTATTGTCAAGTTATTCCTGTACGATGCCTGGCCGAGTTACTTTTCTACAGGTTAATGGCCGCCATGCGTGTAAAAGCATCCACCAGCAAAGCAAAGCCAGCTCCAGCCGTTGAAACCAGCGAATCGATCAACGATCAGATCGCAGCGTTCCTCAAGTCCGGCGGCGAGATCCAGCAAATTGCCAAAGGCGTCAGTGGCCAGACGTTCGGCCCGTCCAAGCAGATCAGCCTGGGCAAGAAGTAATACCGGTTTTACCCCGTCCAGAGGCGCTTTGAGCTTCGAAGCGCCTGGACTGGCACCGCACCACCCCCCTTCGCTTTAAACAAATATCCCCGAAAATCGACGAACGGCCATCATTGCCGAGCATTCGCCGGTATCCTTGCACGCGTCTAGATCAAGCGTTTCAGCAGGCATTCGCCCTGCGCTCGCGGTTCATGGAGTGACGCATGCGCCCATTTCCCTGTTTATTGTTCGTCAGCCTGCTCTCAGGCGCGACCGCGCACGCGCAGGTTTTTCAGGGTCAACTGGGCGACTTCGATCTCAAGCTCGGCACCACGCCCAGCCGCAGCATGGCCCAGGGACTGGTCAAACCGGCGGCGGTCGGCTCGTTCCATGGCGGCCTCGATCTGAGCCACGACAGCGGCGTGTATTTCGGCCAGTACGCGCCGAGCATGGGCATCACGCCGGGCAAAAACCTCGAGATCGATTCCTACGTCGGCTTCAAGCAACCTTTCGATCAGGTGCTCGGCTATGAAGTCGGGATGATTCACTACAGCTATCCCCGCGTCGACACGCTCGACAGCCAAGAGCTGTTTGGTGGCCTGACCCTGCTCGGCAGTCGCTTCGGCATCGCTCTAAGCAACGACCCGGATAAACAGAACAACACCTTGTTTGCCGATCTCAGTGGCAACCAGCCGTTCGGCATTGGCGTGAGCATGAAATACACCACTCACCAATTGAACAGCCCGGTGGCCGTGGACGGAGGCTACATCAGCAGTTTCACCGATTGGTCGGTCAAACTGTCGCGGCCGTTCATGGGCGTCGATCTCGATCTGATCTACAGCAATTCCAGCCTTAGTGGCAGCGATTGCTCGGCCTATTCCGGGCACAACAGCGAGTGCGACGGCCTGGTCACGCTCAAGGCCGTACGCACGTTCTATTGATCGGCTGAACTGCTGCGCGCATCCCGCATCACATAAGAATCAGATTTCCGACGCCAGGCTCTCGCAAGGATTTGCCCATGTCTCGCTGGTTCAAACAGATTGCCGCCCTGCTGATCTTCACCCTCGCCCTCGGCGCCTGCAGCCGCGTGGGCCTGGCCTACCGCAACCTCGACGTAATCATTCCGTGGTCGCTCGGCGACTACGTGGACATGAACGGCGAGCAGAAAGACTGGTTCAACGAACGACTGAAGGAACACCTGAGCTGGCACTGCACCACGCAGTTACCCGGTTACCTGGACTGGCTGGACCGTTTGCAGGCCATGGTCGAAAGCAACCAGGTCACCGATGCCGCTTTGCAGGAGCGCACCGCCGAAGCCAAACAGGCGATCGCCGAAACCGCCCGGGAGATCACCCCGTCGGCGATCGAACTGCTGCAGGGTCTGGACGATAAACAGGTGGCGGAAATGAATGACGCGTTTGCCAAGGATTTGCGCAAACGCCAGCAGGAATACGTGAAACCACCCTTGGCCCAGCAGATCAAGGAACGCGGCGAACGCATGGAAAAGCGCTTGAACGATTGGCTGGGTCCGTTGAGCGACACGCAAAAACAACGCGTGGTGGCCTGGACCAACGCTTTGGGCGATCAGAACACCCAATGGATCGCCAACCGTGCGCATTGGCAGCAACAGTTCAGCGCCGCCGTTGCGCAACGCAAAAGTCCGGAATTCCCACAACGCATCGAGACGCTTCTGGTCAATCGCGAGCGGTTGTGGACAGCGGATTACCGCAAGGCCTACGCCAACACAGAAGCCCAGGCGCGCTCGTTGTTTGTGGACTTGATGGCCGAGAGCACGCCGCAACAACGTGAGCGCTTGCTGAAAAAGATCGAAGGCGTGCGCAAGGATTTCAATGACCTGAAGTGCCTGAAGGCCGCGAAGAAACCGTAAGACATTACACATCCCCCTGTAGGAGTGAGCCTGCTCGCGATAGCGGTTATCCATTCAGCACATATTCAACTGACAGACCGCTATCGCGAGCAGGCTCACTCCTACAGGAGGGCGGTGGTCAGTCAGGCAATTTGGGCTTTTGAGGCGACTTCATCAAACGTCGCTTCATCCAGCGCATCTTCCTGCTCATCCAGCACCTGGCGCGGGTGGTCATTGCCGGGAATGCTGCTGTCGATCAGGCTCAGCAGGCTGGAGCCACGCGGTGTCAGACTGAAGTTATTGCCGGTACTGCCTTCATGCTCCGCACGCGGCTCGATGAATCCACGTTCCAGCAGGAGCTTCTCGTAATCGCAGGCCACGGTTTTAAGGTGATCGAGATTCTCGATCGGCTCGCCGGCGCTGGCTTTCTCGGCCGCATGGTCCTCGGCATAAGCGCGGGGAGCGAAGCTGTGGCCCGCGCTGTTCTGCACTTCGTGCAGCAAACGTTCAATCAAATCCCAGTTATAAGTCGTCATCCTGATTCAACCTCCGGTGCGGGTGATTTGTGCCGCGTTCAAGGTTGTGACCCAAGCGCCGCGCAGCCGTTCAGCCGCATATTTTCACGCCGACCGACCGGCGGTGTGTCGATTCCCCTGCCCGTTGAACGACTAGTCTCAAAACAGCCGGCTCATCCCGCAGGAGACATCGTCATGAACGTTGCAAATCACCCGGTGGTATCACGCGAAGAATGGCTCGCCGCCCGTCAACAGCATCTGGCTCACGAAAAAGCCTTTACCCGCGAACGCGACCGCCTCAGCGCCGAGCGCCGTGCCCTGCCCTGGGTAAAAATCGACAAGGACTATCATTTCCAGGGACCGACCGGCGAGCTCAAGCTCAACGACCTGTTTGGCAACCACAGTCAGTTGATCATCTACCACTTCATGTTTGCCAAAGGCTGGAAGGAAGGCTGCCAGGGCTGCTCGTTCCTCAGCGATCACATCGACGGCGCCAATCAGCATCTGGCCCACCACGATGTCGCGGTAGTCGCCGTTTCCCACGCGCCTTTCGACGAGTTTCAGGCATTCAAACAGCGCATGGGCTGGACATTCGACTGGGTCTCGTCAGAAGGTTGCGATTTCAATTACGACTTCGGCGTCTGCGCCCGGGCTGAAGATGTCGCTGAGGGCAAGGCTACCTACAATTACGAAAAAACCGACAGCGCCGAGGAAGAAATGCCGGGGCTGAGCGTGTTCTATCGCAATGAACAAGGCGAGATCTTCCACACCTATTCCACATACGCACGCGGTCTGGACATGCTGGTTGGCGCTTACCACTATCTTGATCTGACGCCCAAAGGCCGGAACGAGGACGAGATCATGGAATGGGTGCGGCATCATGATCGGTATGACGGTGCGACAAAGGCGAGTTGCTGTCATGCCGATTGAGCGCAACGCTGACCCCACAGTTTCTGAACTTTTGCCAGGCTTCAGCCCTCAACCGGTTAACCCGCCTTAACCGGAACTGAGGCCTGCCCATGAAGACCCTGATCAAGCTCTCCCTCGCCGCCACTCTCGCCTGCGCCCTGCCCGTCTGGGCCTGTACGCCAGAAGAGGCGACGATCAAACGCGAACAACTGGCCAAGGAAGTCTCGAAGCTCACCGAGCAGAATCCGGAAAAAGCCAAGGAGATCAACGCCGAGTTGCAGAAAATGGATCTGGAGACGGCCAGCGCTGATGTGCCCGACAAGTGCCAGTTGATCGACCAGCGTTTGAAGGAACTGGGTTCGGCAGAGAAAAAGGCCGAGAGTTGAGGACGAAAAAAAACCGGACAATGTCCGGTTTTTTTATGCGCGTTCTAAAGCTTACTCAGCCGCAGGTTCAGCCGGCTTGCGACGCTTGAGCGGGGCCATGCCGTCGCTGCTCACCAGAGAATCCGGCTTCGGACGGTTGACGCTCTTGCGCTTGGTTGGTGTCTTGGCGGCGGTCTTTTTCTTGTCGCCCTTGGCGTCGGTCTTTTTCTTCTTCACGCCGACGGCTTTACCCGAGGCCTTGACCTTTTTAGGGCCGCCGTAGGTGCCTTTGACTTCCTTGATCGTGCGGCGCTCGAAGCTCTGCTTGAGGTAGCGCTCGATACTCGACATCAGGTTCCAGTCGCCGTGGCAGATCAGCGAGATCGCCAGACCATCGTTGCCGGCACGGCCGGTACGACCGATGCGGTGTACGTACTCGTCACCGCTGCGTGGCATGTCGAAGTTGATCACCAGATCCAGACCGTCGACGTCCAGACCACGGGCGGCAACGTCAGTGGCAACGAGGATCTTCACACCGCCCTGCTTCAGACGATCGATCGCCAGTTTGCGATCCTTCTGGTCTTTCTCGCCGTGCAGCACGAACGCCTTGTATTCCTGGGCCACCAGGCGGCCGTAGATGCGATCGGCCATGGCGCGGGTATTGGTGAAGACGATGGCCTTCTGGTAGGTCTCGTTGGCCAGCAACCAGTTCACAATCTGCTCTTTGTGCTGATTGTGGTCGGCGGTGATGATTTGCTGACGAGTCGTCGAGTTCAGTTGACTGACCGCATTGAGCTGCAAGTGCTCCGGGTTGTTCAGGACCTTGGCGATCATCTCGCGCAGGCCGGAACCGCCGGTGGTGGCGGAGAACAGCATGGTCTGCTGACGGTTCGGGCATTCATCGACCAGACGCTGCACGTCTTCGGCGAAACCCATGTCGAGCATGCGGTCGGCTTCGTCGAGCACCAGCACTTCGACTTCTTTGAGGTCGAGGTTGCCGGCGTTGAGCTGCTCGATCATCCGCCCCGGGGTGCCGATGAGGATGTCCGGCACTTTGCGCAGCATTGCGGCCTGTACCTTGAAGTCTTCACCACCAGTGATCAGGCCGGACTTGATGAAAGTGAACTGCGCGAAGCGTTCAACTTCCTTCAGGGTCTGCTGGGCCAGTTCACGGGTCGGTAGCAGGATCAGCGTCTTGATGCTGACGCGAATCTTCGCCGGGCCGATCAGGCGATTGAGGATTGGCAGAACGAAAGCGGCGGTTTTGCCGCTACCGGTTTGCGCCGTCACCCGCAGATCACGCCCCTGGAGCGCCAGCGGAATGGCCGCGGCTTGCACAGGCGTTGGCTCGACAAATTTCAGCTCGGCCACGGCTTTGAGCAGGCGTTCGTGCAGGGCGAATTGGGAAAACACGGGTGCTACCTCGAAGATATGCAAAAAAACAGCTGCATAGGTTACCGGTTTCGAGCGCTCAGGCCGAGTTTCTTTGTGCAAACGCCGACAATCAGTGGTTTTTTTGTTGCCCGATTTGTCACTCGCTGCAATACACAGCGTCTTAAATGCTCTAATCGGCCCTCGCGTCTTACAGAAGAAACGTTTCGCTCATGGATATCAAACAGCTCTGGCTCAAAGCCCAGGACCTCTGGGGCACACTCGAAGAGCACCCGCTGCTGCAATCGGGACTGGCACTGCTGGTGCTGCTGGTCATCGCGCTGGTACTCGGACGCGTGGCGCGTTACCTGATCCTGCACGCCAGCCGCATGCTCGGCCGCCAACCGGCGCTGCACTGGATCAACGACTTGCGCCACAACAAGGTGTTTCAACGACTGGCGCAAATGACGCCGTCGCTGGTGATCCAGTTCGGCCTGCACCTGGTGCCGGAACTGAGCAAGACCGCGATGAATTTTCTCGGCAACGTCGCGCTGGCCTTCACCATCCTCTTCCTGCTGCTCTCGGTCAGCGCCCTGCTCAATGCCTTGCTCGACATCTACGCGCGCACCGAGCATGCGCGCACGCGCTCGATCAAAGGCTACGTGCAGCTGGCGAAGATGGTCTTGTACGTGTTCGGCGCGATCATCATCGTCGCCACCCTGATCGACCGTTCGCCGCTGTTGCTGCTCTCGGGCCTGGGTGCGATGTCGGCGGTGATCCTGTTGGTCTACAAGGACACCCTGCTGTCATTCGTCGCCAGTGTGCAGCTGACCAGCAACGACATGCTGCGGGTTGGCGACTGGATCGAGATGCCGCAAGTCGGCGCCGATGGCGACGTGGTCGACATCACGTTGCACACGGTCAAAGTGCAGAACTTCGACAAAACCATCGTCTCGATCCCGACCTGGCGTTTGATGTCCGAGTCGTTCAAGAACTGGCGCGGCATGCAGCAGTCCGGCGGCAGGCGGATCAAGCGCAGCCTGTTCATCGACGCCAGCGGCGTGCGCTTCATCCGCGACGACGAGGAAGAAAAGCTTTCGCAAGTGCACCTGCTGACCGACTACATGGGCCGCAAGAAAGCCGAGCTCAAGGCCTGGAACGAAGCGCAGGGCAATGTCGCCGCAATGTCGGCCAACCGCCGCCGGATGACCAATATCGGCACCTTTCGCGCCTACGCTTTGGCGTATCTGAAAAGTCACCCGGAGATTCAGCCGAACATGACCTGCATGGTCAGGCAGATGCAGACCACCGCCCAAGGCATTCCACTGGAAATCTACTGCTTCACCCGCACCACGGTGTGGGCCGATTACGAGCGGATTCAGGGGGATATTTTCGATTATCTGCTGGCGGTGCTGCCGGAGTTTGGCTTGAGTCTGTATCAACAGCCAAGTGGCGGGGATTTGCGCGCGGGGTTGCTGCCGGCGGTGTTGGGCACGGCGAATATTCCGGAGCCGGAAAAACACCTGATGTAACCCACGAATCCAACTGTAGGAGTGAGCCTGCTCGCGATAGCGCCAGTCCAGACAACTCGATGTCGACTGAACAATTGCTATCGCGAGCAGGCTCACTCCTACATGGGTTATGCAGTGGCCTGGGATTTGCGAATACCCAACCGGCTAATCCACACCGCCATCAGAATCACACTGCCGCCGAGGAACAATCTCCCCAGTTCCTCATGCTGATTCCAGATCAGCAAATTCAACAACAACCCTACCGGTACATGCAGATTGTTCATCACCGCCAGCGTCCCGCCGTTGACCATGCACGCGCCCTTGTTCCACCAGTACAAGCCCAGCGCCGTCGACACCAGCCCGAGAAACAGCAACACCGCCCATTGCAGCGGTGCTTCCGGGAGAAAGTTCGATTTGCCGAACAACAGAAACGCCGGCAGCACCACCGCCAATGCGCCGAGGTAGAAATAACCGAAGCGCCGGTAATGCGGCAGATCACTCGGGTGCCTCGCCACCAGATGCTTGTACAGGACCTGCCCGGCGGCGTAGGTGAAGTTGGCCAGTTGTAGCAGCAGGAAGCCCATGAAGAAGTCCGGACTGATGCTGTCGAAACGAATCACCGCCGCACCGCCGACTGCCACCAGCGCGGCAATCAGCGCCCATGGGTTGAAGCGACGGTTCAGAGCGTCTTCGATCAGCGTCACATGCAGCGGCGTGAGAATGGTGAACAGCAACACCTCCGGAACCGTCAGCACACGGAAACTCAGGTACAGGCAGACGTAAGTCACGCCAAACTGCAACGCGCCGATCAGCAACATGCCCCGCATGAACGCCGGCTCCACCGAACGCCAGCGCGTCAACGGAATAAACACCAGCCCGGCCAACACCACACGGACCAGCACCGCAAAGTAACTGTCGACATGCCCGGCCAGGTACTCGCCGATCAAACTGAAGGAAAACGCCTGGATCAGCGTGACAAAAAGTAGATAGCCCATGCTCGCCTCGAAAATCGAATGGCGGCGACGATAGCGGTTTTTCGGATGGGCTCCAACAGTAAACGGCGCCGGAATCAAAAGCCCCTCACCCTAGCCCTCTCCCAGAGGGAGAGGGGACTGACCGAGGTGTTTGGGCTAGCTGCGCCGACTTGGGATACCGAATCGAACTCAGGCCTGAAAAAATCAAAAGCCCCTCACCCTGGCCCTCTCCCAGAGGGAGAGGGGACTGACCGAGGGGTTTGGTCGAGAAACGCCGACGTGGCATATCGAGCTGATCTGGCTTAATGATTCTGGACACTCCTAAAGGGCGGTAATCTACGCCCATA